>VGZY01000010.1 GCA_016872355.1 SAR202 cluster bacterium
GACCTTTCTCATCCCCAATCTTCACTCGGTGAGCAGCCAAAACCCGAAGCGCAGGAGTCTCCCACCGGAATTCAACCGAAACCTCGGGCGAGAGGACTCAGTCCCTATCCGGCTAAGTCCACCGCCCATAAGCCGGCTGCAGACCACCCATGGAGACGAACCGTACTGACAAAATCACTGCACCCTAAACACTGACAGATTCACTGCCCCTTGACAGAGTGGCTACATAATGCAGGGAACGGGGCCAGGTTGATTGACACTGCCGGTCGCCCGCAGATATAATTCTTTCGTTGTTCAACTGTCGACCCTCGTTTTCGTTTCACCTCATGGGCCAATAGCTCAGCTGGTTAGAGCGCAGTCCTGATAAGACTGAGGTCCCTGGTTCGAGTCCAGGTTGGCCCACCACTCCGCACCTCGAAACTCTTCCCACCACTCACCGTCTTTTTCTGCCTCGTCAAGTCTTCCCGACACCCACACATGCGGCTATACTAGCCATTATCCCCTCTCGCAGCAGCCTGGACCAATGGCATACGGCATTGTGCACCATTTCCCCGGCGGTACAAAGGCGCAGTACGACGCGGTAATCAACGCTGTCCACCCGGCCGGCGGACGCCTCCCGGAAGGTCAGATCTTTCATGCGGCCGGCCCATCGGCGGGCGGCTGGACGATTATGGCGGTCCACGAATCGAAGGCCAGCTGGGAGAGCTTCCGCGAGAAGGTTCTCTTGCCCCGGATGACGGCTAGGATCAAGGGTGGGTTTGCCACGCCTCCCCAGGAGACCGAGATGGAGCTCTACAATCTTGTGAAGTAGGCCGGGCGAGCTGAGGCCGATGAATCGGCCCTACGGCCCGGCTCACTCAACAACTCTATCATGGCATGGCTGGTATGAAGAATTCGACCGACAATTCAACAAGACCCAGAGTCTACTCGTACACCTTCGCCAGCGTGTACCCTCTGTACATCGCAAAGGCCGAGAAGAAGGGACGGACGAAGGCGGAAGTGGATGAGGTTATTCGCTGGCTGACGGGCTACACCCAGGGACAGATCGAGTCCCAGATTGCAAAGAAGTCGGACCTCGAGTCTTTCTACGCAGAAGCGCCCCTGCTCAACGAGTCCAGGTCCATGATCAAGGGCGTGATCTGCGGCGTTCGGCTTGAGGAAATCCAGGAGCCCACGATGCGGGAGATCCGTTACCTGGACAAGATTATCGACGAGCTGGCCAGGGGCAGGCCCATGGAAAAGATTCTCCGGAAGCCGTAGGCCGCCCCGGCACACAATGCTGCCCTGCCGTATAATCTCCGCAACTTCACCCTGCGGAGGCGGCAATGGCAATACGAATCGGCGTTTGTGGCGCCGGCGCGTTCGCACAGCAGTTCATCCCACTGTTCAAGGCGCATCCACGCGTCTCCGAAGTCCTGGTCGCCGACATCCTGCCTGACCGCGCCAGCGCTACTGCCGAGAAGTTCGGAATCAAACGACCGCTCTCCTCGCTCGACGATCTGTGCCGAAGCGACCTTGATGCTATCGCGCTCTTCACGCAGCGCCAGCTCCACGGCCCGCAGGCGGTGCAGGCGCTCAGGGCCGGCAAGCACGTCTACAGCGCCGTGCCGATGGGGCAGACCCTGGAGGAGGTCCGGGCCATCGTCCAGGCGGTCGAACAGACGCGCCTGGTGTACATGACCGGTGAGACGAGCTACTACTACCCCGCCGCGGTCTACTGCCGCGACCGCTTCCGCAAGGGTGACTTCGGCGCGTTCGTGTATGGCGAGGGGCAGTACCTGCACGATATGTCGCACTTCTACCAGTCGTTCATGCGCTCCGGCGGCGCGGACTGGAAGAAGGTCGCCGGTATTCCTCCCATGCACTATCCCACCCACAGCTCCAGCATGGTGCTCTCCGTCACCGGCGCCCGGGCCACCCAGGTCTCCTGCATGGGTTACGTGGACAACCACGAAGACGCCATCTTCCGGAGGGGCGCTAACCACTGGGACAATATCTTCAGCAACGAGTCGGCCCTCATGCGCACGTCCGATGGAGGCATGCTGCGGATCAACGAGTTCCGCAGGGTAGGGTGGAAGGGAATGTCGTCCGTGCAGACGAGCATCTTCGGGACGAAGGGGTGCTACGAGGAGCAGGCCAACGCGCAGGCGTGGGTGACGGTTGACCCAAAGCAGACCGAGGACCTCACGAACCTCCTCCGCGCGTCCGAGTCGCACGGCGGCAAGCCGGCGGCTGACGTGAACCCGGAGGTGTGGAAGGAGTTCCACATGAACACTGCGAAGGTCCACAAGACGGGCAGGCTGCCGAAGGAGCTCAAGGGGCTTCCGAACGGCCACGCAGGCTCGCACCAGTTCCTCGTGGACGATTTCGTGAAGGCCGTGGCCGCGAACAGGCTGCCGCCAAACAACGTCTGGGACTCGGCCCGGTACCTCGTGCCGGGGCTGGTGGCACACCAGTCGGCCGTCGCAGGGGGCAGGCTCATGTACATCCCTGACCTGGGCAGTCCGGCGAAGCACTGGGCGATGCTGGACCCGGACGTGGAGTGAGGGCAACGGCTGTTGTGCCTTCGTTCCTCTCCTGACGCGGGGGTAGGCCACCGTGCCGGCCCGGCTGTTAGGCTCGACAGACCTCGCATTTAGATCCGGTCCCCGCCCGCGGGGCGTCAATGGACGGCGGATCAGGTGGTGTGGTTGCTGGTCCGCAGGCGCAGGTATTCCAGGAACTTCACCTCAAGCTGCGGCTTGTCGATGAAGATGCCCCGACGGCCAGTGGTGACCGTGCTGCTGGCGCGCTGCTCCACGCCGCGCTGAATCATGCAGTAGTGGACCGCCTGCAGCACCACGATCACGCCCAGCGGCTGGAGGTGGTGGTCGATAGCGTTGGCGATCTGCTGCGTCATTCGCTCCTGGATCTGGAGCCGCCGCGAAAAGAGCGTGACGACCCTCGAGAGCTTCGACAAGCCCGTAATGATCTTGCTCTCCGGGTTGGGAATATAGGCTATGCGCGCCACGCCCCGGAACGGCGCGATGTGGTGCTCGCAGGTGGACGTGAACTCGATGTCGTTGACGATGATCATATCGTCTGAGCCGACGGGGTAGTCGTGCTCATCGAGCTGGAAGATGACGTTCAGGTGCTCTTCGGGGTCGCCGTTGTTCCCTTCGGTATACGTCAGGAGCGCCTCCGCCCAGCGCTCGGGCGTCCGGTCCAGCCCTTCGCGCTCAGGGTCTTCTCCCAGTATGGTGAGCACCTCCCTGAGCAATGGGGCGAGCTTTTCGACCCTCCCGGACCTTTCAATAAGCTTTTCGTACTTTTCCATGGTCTTGTTGTTCACTGCCATTTCGTTTCTCGCGCCAGCGGGACGGTGAAGAAAGCGGCGTTCAGGCACGATACGTGGCGTAACTGGACGGCGTCTCCCAGAGGCGCACCTCGGTGAGGCGAAGCCCTTGCGACGCTGCCTGTTCGTAGACCAGCCTAGCAATGTTCTCCGCCGTGGGGTTCTCGTCGATCAGATAGAGCGGCTCACCTAGCTCCGCCAGCGCGGGGATCACCCGGTCGCGGCGGCAGAGGATCATCTTGTGGTCCAGGTTCGCGTCCACCCAGCCTTTCACGATGTCCCGGATGTCCCCAAAGTCCATCACCATGCCCATTTCGTCCAGCGCGTCACGCTCCACGTCCACCTCCAGGCGGCCGTTGTGGCCGTGCAGGTAGCGGCACTTGCCCTTGTGGCCGATCAGGCGGTGGCCGTAGCAGAAATCGATTGTCTTTGTCGCGCCGTGCAGCGGCATCTGTCTCCTATGGTCTAGCCGATCGTTCCCGTCCCCAGGATATGCCGGCCTGCGTCTACCCTGATGATTTCGCCCGTGATCGTCTCGCTCTTGAGAAGCGCAATCACAAGCTCCGCAATCTCGTCCGGTGATGATTCTCTCTTGAGCGGCGTCCGGGCGGCGAGATGCCGTGCCCACTCCTCCTCCGACATGGAGTCAGGGCGCATCATTGGGCCGGGGGCGATTGCGTTCACGAGAATTCCTCGCTCCGCGAGCTCGGCAGCGAACGTCTTCGTGAGGGAATGCACCGCGGCCTTGCCGGTAAGGTATGGCAGATAGTCCCGGTACGGCGTCTCGCCGGCCGCCCAGTCGCCGAAGAAAAGCATGTGGCCGCGCGTGGGCGGCGCGTTCTGCATCATCGCGCGCGCCGCGTTGACCGCCAGCAGGTAGGTGCCCTTCGCAGTCGCCATCCCCCTGTCCCACGCCTCGCCGTCAAGGGCGTCGAAAGGCGTTCTCGGGAAGTCCGAGGCGAGGTTCACAACGAACGAGATGCTCCCAAGCTCCTTGATTGTCCTTGCCACCAGCCGTTTGGCGTCCTCTTCAATGGTAAGGTCGCCCTGGACGACGCATGCTTTGGCTGTGAGCTTCGCAACAGAGGCCCGCAGCTCCTCTGCCTCGTCGCGAGAGGAGCGGTACACGATGGCCAGGTTTATCCCTTCCTGCGCCATCCTGTGGGCGACGAGGCTTCCAATGCGCTTGGTGCCAACGACAATTGCGTTCCGGCCGGAGAGGGAGAACATAGAACCTCCTGCACTTGGCGAGCTTGTGGAAAATCGCCTCAATCATATCGGATGCACAGGTTTGTTGATAGGTGCAACGACGATGCCGTTTGTTCATCAAGTGCTAATCGCCCCTTAACTGTCCGTTAAAGGTCCATTAACAAAGGGGGTATAGCCTGAGATCAGAGGAGACGAGCCCTCCCCGCAGGCGGCCCAGGAGCTTCGAAAGCCCGTGGTAGCCTGGTGTTAACGGAATGTTAACGAGGCTTTAACAGAGCGTTAATGTGAGTCAACTAAACTTGGAGTTCAACAGGAGAGAACGAAAAGTGATCAATAGACTTAACAGGTTTCTCAGAGTCCTCGGAGTAGCGGCCCTGGCGGCAACAGCCCTCGGCGCGGTTGCCTGCTCGAGCGGCACAGACCCAACCCCAGCGCCCTCTGCAACGCAGCCAATTTCCGGGACAACCCCGCGCTCGGGCGCGCCCGCTGCCCACTCCCTCCGTGGCACGATCGAGATCGACGGCTCCAGCACCGTGTTCCCGATCACCGAGGCGGTTGCGGAGGAGTTCCGAAGGGAGCAGCGCAACGTCCAGGTGAACGTGGGCGTGTCCGGCACAGGAGGCGGCTTCAAGCGATTCGCCGCCGGCGAGACGGCCATCTCCGACGCTTCCAGGCCGATCAAGCAGTCCGAGGCGGACGAGGCGAAGAAGAACGGTATTGAGTTCGTCGAGCTTGAAATCGCAATCGACGGACTGTCTGTGATCGTAAACCCGCAGAACGACTGGGTTGACTGCCTCACCAAGGCAGAGCTCAAGAAGATCTGGGAGCCCACTTCCACTATCAAGAACTGGAAGGAGGTTCGGGCCGGGTTCCCTGACAGGCCCCTCAACCTCTATGGCCCGGGCACAGACTCCGGCACATTCGACTACTTCACCGAAGTCATAAACGGCGCCGTGCAGGCCAGCAGGGCCGACTACACGGCATCCGAGGACGACAACACGCTCGTGCAGGGCATCTCCGGCGACAGGAACGCCCTCGGGTACTTCGGTTATGCGTACTTCGAAGAGAACGCTGGCAAGCTCAAGCTGGTGTCTATCGATAGCGGCAAGGGCTGCGTGACCCCCACCACCGACACTATAGCGAACGGTACCTACAGCCCTCTTTCGAGGCCTCTTTACATATATGTGAGCAAGGCCGCGCTGGCCAAGGCCGAAGTCAAGGCATTCGTGGAGTTCTACATGCGAAACGGCGCTGACCTTTCTTCCGAGGTTGGGTACATCCCGCTGAGCGACGCCAAGTACCAGCAGGGCATCGACGCGGTGAAATAGCAATCGTGAACAGCTTCCCAAGCCGGAAAACGCTTGTATAAATGAATTGGGCGGCGACGGGCAAGAACCGTCGCCGCCCCGGCCTGTTCGAAACCTCCAACGGAGATAGAGATTGGACCGAGGACTCGCAAGAAGAAGGGATGTGAGGGCCATGCCGCCGGCGCGGACCATCGGGGTGCAGTCGCCGGCGCGCAGGCGGCGCATCTACCTTGAAGGGCTCGCCTTCAAGTGGCTCTTCTTCGGCTGTGCAATCCTATCCATCTTCGTGACCGTCGGCATCGTTATCAGCCTGCTTTCGCAGGCCGTTGGCTTTTTCGGTGAAGTCTCTTTGTGGGAGTTCCTGACCGGCACCCGGTGGACGCCCATCCTGCAGCCCCGGTCCTACGGCGTGCTTCCCCTCGTGGCCGGGACGCTGCTCGTCTCAGCCATCGCCGGCATTGTCGCCGTCCCCATGGGGACGGCAATCGCTATCTACATGTCCGAGTTCGCGGCAGACCGCGTGCGGCGCATTCTCAAGCCCGTGCTCGAGGTTCTCGCCGGCGTGCCTACTGTAGTCTACGGCTTCTTCGCGCTTACGTTCGTCACCCCTCTGCTGCAGAAGGTCTTCCCGGATATGCTCGTGTTCAACGCCCTTAGCGCCGGCGTGGTGATGGGGCTAATGATCATCCCGATGATATCGTCGCTGAGCGAGGACGCTATGCTCGCCGTGCCGCGCTCACTCCGCGAAGGGGCGTTTGCCCTGGGGTCGACCCGGCTGGAGGTCTCTCTGCGCGTCGTCTTCCCCGCGGCGCTTTCCGGCATCATCGCATCCTTCATCCTCGGCGCGTCCCGCGCTATCGGCGAGACGATGCTGGTGACCATCGCCGCCGGCGCAACTCCGAAGCTCACCGCCAACCCGCTGGAGAGCGTTCAGACAATGACGGCATACATAGTGCAGCTCAGCCTGGGTGAGACGCCGCACGGGTCGCTGGAATACAACACCATCTTCGCGGTCGGTCTTTTGCTGTTCGTAATGACGCTCGGCATGAACTTCATGGGCGCGTACATTGTGCGCCGCTGGGGAAACAGGTACTAGCATGAGCCAGGCAACTACCCCTGCACCCCAAGAAGTATTCAGCAGGCGGCTCCCTTTCAGGAAGTCGATGGGGAAGGGCGCCTACGTCGTCTTCATCCTAACCTTTATCGCAGGGATCTTCGGCCTGGTGACGCTCCTCGCCCAGGTGCTCATCCAGGGATGGGACTGGCTGACACCGGGACTGATATTCAATTACCCATCGCGCTTCCCGTCCCAGGCCGGCCTGCGGTCCGCCCTTATGGGCACAGTGTGGGTAATGAGTATCACAGCGGGGTTCAGCATCCCCATCGGTATCGGCGCGGCGATATACCTTGAGGAGTACGCGCCCAAGAACTGGCTGACCCGCCTGATTGAGGTCAACATATCCAACCTGGCAGGGGTGCCATCGATCATCTACGGCCTGCTCGGCCTCGCCCTCTTTGTCCAGTGGCTCGCGCTCGGCCGCAGCGTGCTCGCCGGGGCGCTCACGATGACGCTGCTTATACTGCCGATCATCATCCTCGCATCCCGCGAGGCGATACGCGCCGTTCCGCGCACATACCGGGAGGCGGCATACGCGCTTGGCGCGACGCACTGGC
Organism: SAR202 cluster bacterium; assembly: GCA_016872355.1. Taxonomy (NCBI): domain Bacteria; kingdom Bacillati; phylum Chloroflexota; class Dehalococcoidia; species SAR202 cluster bacterium. The sequence goes on from VGZY01000010.1 coordinate 7,525, forward strand.
AGGTGGACAAGAGCGTGACGCTGCCGGCGGCCTTTCCGGGCATTCTTACCGGCATCATCCTGGGCATGTCGCGCGCCATCGGCGAGTCCGCACCCATGATAGCCATCAGCGCGCTCGTATACCTCACCTTCGTCCCTTCCAGCCCCATGGACAGGTTCACCGTCCTGCCGATCCAGATCTTCAACTGGATCTCCCGGCCGCAGGAAGACTTCCGCAGCCTCGCGGCAGCGGGCATCGTCGTCCTCCTCGTCATCCTGCTTTCGATGAACGGAATTGCCATATACCTTCGCAACCGCTTCCAGAAGAGGTCCCATGACTAGCGAAAAGCCGTCCGCCAGGTTCAAGGCAGATAACCTGAACTTTTACTACGGCACCTTCAAGGCGCTGAAAAACATCAGCCTGGAGGTGAAGCGCAACAAGGTCACGGCGCTGATAGGCCCATCCGGCTGCGGCAAGAGCACGTTTCTCCGCTGCTTCAACCGGATGAACGACCTCATCCCGCACACGAGAGTAGAAGGCAATATCCTGTTCGACGGAAACGATCTTTACGGCCCCACCGTCGACCCGGTGGAGATTCGCTCTCGCATCGGCATGGTCTTCCAGAAGCCGAACCCGTTTCCTAAGTCGATCTTCGACAACGTCGCGTTCGGCCTCAAGATCAACGGCTACAAGGGAGACCACAAGGAGGCGGTTGAGCGGTCGCTTCGCCGCGCCGCCCTGTGGAACGAGGTGAAGGACCGGCTGAACAAGAGCGCGTACGCCCTCTCCGGCGGACAGCAGCAGCGCCTGTGCATCGCCAGGGCCCTGGCGGTGGAGCCGGAGGTGATACTCATGGACGAACCAGCCTCTGCGCTCGACCCCATCGCCACACTCGCGATTGAGGAGTTGATTCGCGACCTGGTGCGGGATGTTACTATACTCATCGTTACGCACAACATGCAGCAGGCGGCGCGTGTTTCTGACGAGACGGCCTTTCTGATGGTAGGCGAGGACCGGGCAGGATACCTGGTCGAACACGGGGACACCGGTCAGATCTTCACGAACCCCAGGGACGAAAAGACGGAAGCGTACATAACCGGGCGTTTCAGCTAGCGACGGAAAGGTAATCAGATGCCCAGACTCGATTTCGACCGCAGCCTCAGGATCCTTCAGGACGAGCTTCTCGCGCTCGGCAGTATGGTCGAGAAGGCCGTCATCAACTCCGTCGACTCCCTGAAGAGGCGCGACCTTGAGCTGTCCCGCCAGGTGGTGCAGCAGGACGACGTCATCGACAAGATGCGGTACGAAATCGAGGAGAAGTGCATCGACCTTATCGCCAAGCAGCAGCCCTTCGCGCAGGACCTGCGCACTGTAATCGCCACCTTGCACATCGCGGTGGAGCTTGAGCGCATGGGCGACTATGCAGAGGGCATCGCCAAGATCAGCCTGCTCATGGGCGACCAGGCGCCACTCAAGCCGCTCATAGACATTCCCCGCATGGCGGACAAGGCTACGAAGATGCTCCGCCGGGCGCTGGACGCGCTCGTCAACCGGGACGTCGTCGCCGCCAAGGTGGTCTGCAACGACGACGACGAGGTGGACGCGCTCTACGACCAGGTATACCGGGAGCTGCTCACCTTCATGATCCAGGACCCCAAGACCATCCAGCGCGCAACGTACCTGCTGTGGGTAGCGCACGACCTCGAGCGCACGGCGGACCGCGCGACGAACATCGCCGAGCGCGTGATCTACCTCGTCACCGGCAAGCTTGTGGAGCTAAACGTCGGCAAGGGCTAGACCCGCACCCGCAAGATGTAATGGTTTATGTGGGGGCGCACAGCAGTGCGCCCTTCCTTGTTAACAGCGGTCATAATCGTAGGCAGAGAACGGGCGTAGGGGCGGCGGACGCCCGTGAGATGACGACAATGTAAAATGTGTTCGATTGCTTTCTCGTGTAGTCTGCAACTGCGGCAAACGCGAACACGCCGACATCGCATGTTATAATACGTCGGCTCATAACCGCCATAACATAGAGTCACCAGGAGGATTTCGTTTGGACAAGAAGAACCTGCGCGGCCTGCTCAGAGGGCCGATGGTCGCTGTGCCCACTCCTTTCAAAGAGGACTTCTCCCTCGACCTTGCCACGGCCAAAGAGAACATCAAGTTCATGATCAACGGCGGCGTTGTGACCGGCGACGGCGCTCTGCTGGTCGGCGCGGCCGGCGGCGAGTTCCCCACGATGAGCGTGGAGGAGCGCAAGGCCGTCATGACCGCGTCCGTGGAGGCCGCGGCAGGGAAAGTGCCCGTTCTCAGCACCATCCAGCACACCGACTACCGCGCGATCATCGAGATGGCCCAGCACGCCTCAAAGGCCGGCGTGACCGCCGTCCAACTGGGTCCGACGTATTATTACGAGTCCACGGACCACGACGTTTACAACCTCTTCAAGCTCGTGACCGACAATTCCGATGTGCCGCTCATGATCTACCACACCTGGTGGAGCGGCTTCACAATGAGCCAGGACCTCCTGGACAAACTCATAGCGTTGCCGACGACCGGGGCAGTGAAGTGGTCCCACCGCGGCATGGGCGAGTACCGCGACGGCATCCTGGCGATGAAGGACAGGATCGCCGTCATCGACAACGCCGGATACCAAGTGCTGGCGCACATGTACGGCTCGCGCGCGTTCGTGACGCACCTCAGCGCCTTCTGGCCGCAGTACCCGCTCAAGCTATGGCGGCAGATGGAGGCGAAGGATTACGACGGCCTGAACGCCACGCTGGCGATGTTCAAGTGGAAGTGGTCGAAGTGGGTTGGCAAGGTGGTGGAGTACACCGGTGGCGAGGGCCCCTTCATCAAGGCGGCGATGGAAGAGGTTGGCCTGAAGGCCGGCCCGCCGCGCCCGCCGTCAGCCCGCCCGACGCCCGAGCTGATCGCGGAGCTCCGCGCGCTGCTCAAGGAGGCCGGCGCTCCCACAGCGAAGGCCAGAGCGAAGGCGAAGTAGCCTCTTCGGCCCGGAAATACAAGAGGGGCGGCCATGCGGCCGCCCCTCTTGTATTTCCCTAGTGCCCGGTAACGACATGCTCTTCGTACCGGCGCCCGCGCGTCGTAAACATCAGGAAGGCGTATCCGATGACACCGGCGATTAGCGAGGCCGCCAGGATGCCCATCTTGGACTCGTCCACCAGAGCCTGGTCAGTGAAAGCCAGTCCATTGATAAACAGGGCCACCGTGAAGCCTATTCCGGCAATCATTCCCATCCCGAGCATCTGGCTCCAGGTAACACTCGTCGGCAGCGACCCGATTCTCAGCTTTACGGCCAGGAACGAGAACAGGAAGATACCTACCGGCTTACCAATCACCAACCCAAGCACCACCCCAAAGGTCGCCGAGCTGGTGAGAGCCGCATCCAGGGCGTCGCTGCTCAGCACTATGCCCGCGTTCCCAAGAGCAAATATCGGGAGGATGAGATAGTTTGACCACGGCGCAAGGCTGCGCTCAAGCCTCTCTACGGGCGCTTCCGTGCTAACGGTAGTCTCCTCGATTGCGCCAAGCGCGTCCTCCATATCCTGGTGGTCGTCCCGGGCTGCGGCGCCCTTGAACTTGGCCATCAGGCTCTCCATCCGCCGAGTAAACAGCTCTGTGGAAAGGTAGGGCCGGGCAGGGGTGAGGACGCCAAGGATCACGCCCGCAATCGTCGCATGCACGCCGGTGGCAAACACGGCCAGCCAGAAGACTGCACCGACTAGCACGTAGCCCGGTATGGCCCGGAAGCCGAGCCGGTTCATGGCCACGATGATCGCGAGGACTACACCCGCCACGCCGAGCGCCGCGAGTGACAGGCCCTCGGTATAGAAGACAGCGATTACGAGAATCGCCCCAATGTCGTCCACGATCGCCAGGGCCAGGAGTATTACCCGCAGCTCGGAGGGTATGCGGTTACCGAGAAGTGTCAACACCCCCAGCGCGAACGCAATGTCCGTCGCCATCGGTATGCCCCAGCCGCTGAACGCCGCGCTGCCGCCGTTGAGCGCCATGTAGATGCCCGCCGGCACGACCATCCCTCCAAGAGCGGCGATTGCGGGCAACGCCGCGCTTTTGGGGTTCGCCAGCTTGCCGGCGACTAGCTCATGCTTGACTTCAAGACCAACGAGGAAGAAGAAAATGGTCATGAGCGCGTCATTCACCCAGTGGTGAATGGACTCTGAGACCGTGATCACGACCAGGTCGACGGTGACCTTCGTTTCCCAGAAGTGGAAGTACGTGTCTTTCCACGGGGAGTTCGCCCAGGCAAGCGCCGCCACGGTGGCGACCATTAATACTGCAGAATAACGACCCGCGGTGTAAATGAACTGCTGGACGGGGAGGAGGACCTGCCGGGCGATGAATGTGCTCTGCGCGCCGACGGCCCCCCTGCTACGGTATGGAACGCTCATGTTGCTCGTTGGCACCTCGGACATGGGGTGGGTATGGCATGGGTGCCGCATGAAAAGCGGCATATCCGATGATACCAACATCGGGGCATAATGAATACAGTCTGTCGATTACGCCCTGGCTACTTCAGCTTAGCAACGGTCTCCTTCAGGCGCTGGACGCCAAGGCGTGGGCTGGAGCAGATTGGCACCTTCTTCTCCTCAGGCGCAAGCTGCCCGGCCACCCGGGCCATCGACGCCTGCGCCAGCACAATTACGTCCACCCGCTCCATAAGCTCCTTGAGGTGTTCTTTAACTATGCGGTCATGCGTGGCCATATCGCCCTTGCCGAGCGCCTCGAACGCGCCTTTGCACAGTAGCGTGTCCACAACGACCGGCTTACCCTGCAGGCGCGCCCTCTCCTGGACCAGGTCCGATGTGGGCTTGAGGGTGGTGTACAACGTGGCAATCACTCCAACGTGCCGCCCAAGGCGGACCGCCTCGTCAGCCATCGCCTCGTCCACCTTCAGGAATGGGACGTGCAGCATCTCGCTCGCCTTCGCGACCATGGGAGATACGGACGAGCAGGTCAGCATCACCGCCTCGGCGCCGGACTCCTCAGCGAACGAGGCCAGCTTGCCCAGTCGCGCCGCCCTTTCCGGCGTCAGCTCGCCGGTGGCGATGACGTCCTTGAGCAGCCCCTCGTCCACGAGGTGGATCACCTCGGTGTCCGGCATAAGCTCGGCTGCGAGCTCCTTGAACATCGGGACAACGCCCGCAACCGTGTGGACCATTCCGACCTTCTTCGCCATGTGCTCACCTCCGTCGAAGCTCTTCCGCGCTGATGCTTCGATTGCTTCAAAGAGTATAGAAACGATGGGAATCCGGTCAATGGGCCGGCGGTAGAAGGTCGCACGCGGGCTGATGTATCATGGGTCAACGATCCGGGCGTCGCGGCCGCCTTGCCATGGTGACGATTTGACGCTCCCGAAGCTCTCGCTTCAACAGACCCTGGGCGACCTCCCGCCGGAATGGCCGGAAAGCCCGCTACCGGCAATCCGCTCAATTAACGATACTAGGCGCGAAAAGCTCGTTGTTCTGGACGACGACCCGACCGGCACCCAGACGGTCCACGACGTGCCCGTGCTCGCGTCATGGGATACAGGGACCCTCGCGAGCGAGCTTTCGAACAGCCTGCCGGCGTTCTACGTCCTCTCCAACACGAGGGCAATGCACGAAGCCGAGGCGTGTGACGTGACGGCCGAAATAGGGCGAAACCTCGCAGAGGCCTGGCGGCGCACAGGAAAGCGCGTCACGGTCGTGAGCCGCGGCGACTCCACCCTCCGCGGCCACTTCCCGGCGGAGACAGACGCAATTGCGGCCGCGACCGGCCAGGACTCTGCGCCGAGGGTGCTCATCCCGTTCTTCCTCGAGGGCGGGCGTTACACCATAGGCAACGTCCACTATGTGGCCGACAGCGATGTTCTTACCCCGGCCGGGCAGACCGATTTTGCCAGGGATGCAACCTTCGGGTACGAGTCCTCCAACCTGGCAGTTTGGGTGCAGGAGAAGACCGGCGGGCGGGTGCCGGCAGGTGAGGTGGTAGCGATCACCCACAACGATATTCGGAGGAGTGGCCCTGACATGGTGGCGGCAATCGCGGGCGGGCTCGCGCCGGGCGCGGTGTGCGTCGTAAACGCGGCTTCGATGCGCGACCTTGAAGTTGTGACGCTCGGCCTGCTCAAGGCTAAGGGCGCAGGCGGCCGGTTCATATCCCGCACTGCCGCGTCCTTCGTGCGGGCTCGGCTAGGCCAGGAAGGCAGGGCGCTGCTCACCAAATCGGAACTGGGCATAGCCGGCGGCGGCGGCGCACTGGTGATCGTCGGTTCGCACGTACCGAAGACGACGGCGCAGCTGAATCACCTGCTGGCGAATTCGGCAACAAAGGCCGTGGAGGTCGACGTGCCGGCCCTGCTGACGGGCGCAAAATCATAGCGCGAGGTGCGGCGGGGCGCTGCGGCGGCGGCCGCCGCGCTTGCACACGGCGACGTTGTCATCTACACGAAGCGCGAGGTGGTCCTGGGCAACTCCGCGGACGAGAGCCTGGCGCTGAGCAGGCTCGTCTCCGACGGCCTGGTACAGATGGTAGAGCGCATTGAAGGGCGACCTCGATATATCATCGCCAAGGGCGGAATCACGTCAAGCGACATAGCCACGCGCGCGCTGGGCGTCCGCCGTGCTGTCGCGCCCGGCCAGGTGCTCCCCGGCGTCCCTGTGTGGCGGCTCGGCCCCGAAAGCCGGTACCCCGGTCTGGCCTACGTGGTCTTCCCCGGCAACGTCGGCGGTCCGGATGCCCTCACGCGCGTCGTAAGGGCGCTGGCATGAAGTCCAGGCTACGCTGCAGCGACATCTCTTCCCAGGCAGAAAGACTATGCTAACCCCAACCCACAAACTGCTTCGTGCCGCAGACGCGGCCGGGTACGCCGTCGGCGCGTTCAACGTGTACAACCTTGAGGGCGTGCTCGCCGTTGTCGCCGCCGCGGAGGCGGAGCGCAGCCCCGCGATGCTGCAAGTGCACCCATCGTCGCTCGCCCACGGCGGCAAGGCGCTCGTGGCGATGTGCGTCGCCGCAGCACAGAACGCCCGCGTGCCGATGTCCGTCCACCTCGACCACAGCTCTTCGGCCGCCGATATCGGTTCGGCGCTGGAGGCGGGGATGCCGTCGGTGATGGCGGACGGGTCCCACCTTGAGTACGCCGCGAACGTGGCGTTCACGAAAGAGATGGCCGCCCTGGTCCACGCACGCGGCGGGTCAGTGGAGGCGGAGCTCGGTCGCCTTACCGGCACGGAGGACGACATGACAACGCCAGAGAACCTCTCGAAGCTGACCGACCCGGCGCAAGCCGCCCGGTTCGTTATCGACACAGGAATCGACGCGCTGGCTGTCTGCATCGGCAACGTGCACGGCAAATATCGAGGCGAGCCCAGCCTGGACTTTGACCGGCTTGGCGCAATTCGCGCGGCCACGCCAGTGCCGCTGGTGCTTCACGGAGCTTCCGGGCTGCCGGAGGGGATGATCGCGCGTTCGATCAAGCTGAGAGCGCGGAAGTTCAACGTGAACACGGAGGTCCGGGAGGCGTACGTGGCGTCTCTCCGCAACAGCGTGGGGGGCAAGGAATCGCCGGACCTTTTGAAGCTCATGAAGGGCGCGGTGGAGGCTATGCAGGAGGTAGTGGCCGGTAAGATCCGGATGTTCGGGTCGGCAGGAAGGGCGTAGAGACCCGTCACCACCTTTGTCATCCTTCGATGCCGCTCAGGATCACAATTACTCAAACCAGAAGCTGTACATCTCCGCGTTCTCCATCCAGAAGTGCAGCCGGACGGACTTGCCCTTGAAAGCGTCGAAGTTTGCGTGCCCGTTCCACTCGAACACGTGTGATGTGTTGTCCCCGGCAAACGGCTTCATGTCCTCGAAGTTCCACCCCTCGAACCAGTTGCCGTCCTGAACGCCGTTCCCATCGCGCACGGCCACAAGAATGCGGCCGCCCGGCGCAGTCTTGGCGTTTATGCGAAGCTTCCCGCCGGGGCACAGCAGCGGCTTCGTCAGCATGTAGCCGGGGTGCTCCGACTCTCCCAGAGTGCCAAGGGAAACGAAGCCATCCTTACGTATCGTCGCCAGGCAGAAGTTGCCGTATGTGCCGGGCATCGTTGTGTGGAGCAGCGAGCTGCCGCTGTAGTAAATGTAGACCTCTTCGCCCATCTCTATCATGCCCTGGCAGCCGATGATCATGCCCCTGTCGTAGGCCGACTCTTTCGCCCACGGCCCGTTCACGATGAATATGGGCCTTCTGGGGTGCCGATCCCACGTCTTGCCGTCTCGGCTCCAGGCGAGCTGGACATCGATTTGAAGGTTCTTTTCCACGTGGCCGTGGCGCCACAGGCGGCTGCCGTTCTTGTACCCTGCGTTGGCCGCGTAGAATGAGCAAAACATGCCCAAATACAAGCCGCCGTACTTGCTGACGACGAAGTCGTACAGGGCGGGCGGGTCCATCTCGTCCATGTCCAGGATGACCTCAGGCTGCGTCCATGACACCAGGTCTCTACTCTCCGAGTACGCGAATTTCCGCGACTCGTGTGCGTTGACCGTGGCGCGGCGGTACATCATGAAAACGTCGCGGTCCTCGTTATGGACGACGTTCACGAAAGTGTCGTTGCGACCGGCAAAGACGGGGCTGGCTGGATCAGGGGTCCAGTGAATGCCGTCTTCGCTCCATGCCAGGTCGTCCGCCATTCCGTGCTTCATGCCGGGGTTGAACTTCTGCCGGGAGGCGGAATAGACCATTGCGTAGCGACCCTTGTGCCGCATTCGCTCAGGAAGCGGAATGACGCTCCCGCCGCTGCCGTATGAGAGGTTGTTTGTGGGCTGGATGACGCTGTTGTCCTTCGACCCCTTCCACTCCACGATGCCCAGTGATGGCGCATACCACTTCACGCCGTCCGTGGACTCCCAGTAAGTCTGGACATTGCTGTCCCAGACCGGGAGGTAGGTGTCGATCGTCATCGCGACCATTCGCAGCTTGTCCCCCGGGGCGTCCTGCCAGACGGAGCCCCACATCGCCGGTACGCGATAGCGGTTTTCTTTGTCAGTAGGCTCGCTGGGGATGAGAGGGTTATTCGGATGCTTCTTCGGCTGGTGGACGACGCGGAACATGTTCCATGTGCTGTCCACGACATGCCTGTCCATCAGGAGCTGGCGGCGGTTGCCTACGTCCACGGGCCTGGATGGAATAATGTTATGCGAGCCTTCGATAAGAAACTGGCGCATCGAGTAATTGAAGTAGGGTGCGCCGTCAAGCTTCGGAAGAGACACATCGGGCATGGATGACTCCTGAGCGAATCACATTTGGGTCGCCTCAAGTATACGCGTCCGATAGCTACGCTTCAATGCGATTGTAGACATGCAGCGCTCCGGGCGTTAGGATTCTGCATGCCGTCAACTAACGTGAAATCCCTCGGAGAAGCAGTATGCGAATTGGCGTTAAGCCCGCCAGCACCATTGCGACAGCCTGCGCTGTCTCCACATTTCTCCTGATCGCCGGAGGAATGTATTTCCTGTTCAAAGGCGATTTCGTCCCCGTGGAAGGCTACTGGGGGATACGCGGACATCCCGCATGGAACGGTCTCTGGTGCATCGGGTTGGGATACGTCATGGCCACCAGGAAGCCCGATAACGTCCTCGGCTGGCTTTTTTGCACTGCGGCGGTGCTTTGCGGGCTACAGTTCCTCATTGAAGAGTATGCCTTCTACTCCAATCTGGTCGCTCCGGGCGCCATGCCGTTCCAGGAGCTTAGCGCCGGTGTGCAGGGCTGGGTGTGGCTGTTCCTCGTTGGAATCGTAGTGAATAACCTGGTGTTGTTGTTCCCGACCGGGAGCCCTCTCTCCAGGAGATGGGCGGTGCTGCTGTTCGTGTCGCCGATTGCAGCACTTATCACCATTGTGGGAGTCCACTTTGCCCCAGGGCCGCTCGAGAATCTCTCAACCATTCAGAATCCCTATGGCGTGGAGGACAACCCCTTTCTGACTGGCGCGTTCTACCTGGGTTTCGGACTTATCTCGGCAACAATGCTGGCGAGTGCGGCTTCCACCGTGGTGCGGTTTCGCCGCGCAAAGGGGATTGAGCGCCAGCAGATGAAGTGGTTCACGTTTGCCGGGTTCATTGTGCTGGTGGCAGTCGTGGCAGCCGTAACTATCGGAGCTACGGGCGCCGATGATGCTGACATCCCTCCAATCGTGCCCGCACTAACGATTCTGGCCGCGACGGGCATGTATGCCGCGACTGCAATGGCTATCCTTCGCTACCGGCTGTACGACATCGACATGGTGATCAACCGGACGATGGTGTATGTGCCGCTGACGGCGATTCTGGCAGGGGTATACATCGCGGGAATCGGAGTCGCCAAGGCGGTCTTCTCGAACTTGACCGGGATGACATCTGACGCTGCGGTAGCATTCGCAACGCTTGTTGTGACCGCGCTATTCACACCGCTTCGGAACAGTCTTCAGGGGATGGTGGACCGCCGCTTCAAGGAGCCGAGCGAGCCCGACAAAATGCTGAACAAGTACGAGAAGGCGCTGCAGGCCGTATTGCATGTCCACGATCGCGGCGCTGTAACGAAGCGCTTTATGGACGAGGCAGTCAAGGCGTTCGGCGCGCAGTCCGCTGCCGTTCATTTACTTAACGGGACGGCGATGGCGACGGCGTGCGAATTCGGGACTTCTCACACCCCTGTACTGACGGTCCCGAAAAAGGCAAACGGCGCCTTTGTCGGATCGCTCACCCTGGGTGCGCGGGCAAATGGTGGGCCGTACACGCAGCAAAACGTCGCATCGCTGGAACGGGCCGCCGGCACGGTCGGGCGCGCGCTCCTGCTGTCGGGCGGCGTCCCGGCGAGCACTCAGAACCAGCCTGTTTTGACGGGCCATCCCGAACAGGCGTCTCCAACGTGAAAAGAACAGGGCGGGCAATTTGGGCCGCCCTGTTTCCTGGTCAGCCGGTCGGGGAGACGGTCACTTCCACTCCATGACGACCAGGTCCCATATGCGCAGCACAGGGACGGTGAAGCTGATCGTCTTCGCGTCTTCCTTCAGGTCTGCGATCGAGACCTGGTCCGGGTCCGTCGTGAGGATGTTGATGGACTTGAGCGACTTGCCCTTCGGCTTCCGCACCGTAGCGGTGATGCCCTCCACCCGGCGAACGAAGCCGAGCGCGAGGTTCGGCATGTACTCGTTCTGGTAGGACATCTGGTTTTCATTTTGATGGATCTCGAAATTGATCAGGTGGAGCAGGGTAGCGCCGTTGCCCGCCGTTTCCGTGACATTGATGATTGTCGTGTGAGGTGCGTCGACCTTCAGCTGCCAGTCGCCTCTGAGGGCGTAGTCCATTGCCTCCTGGAACTTGGCCACCACCTGCGGCAGGCCTGTCTTCCAGAAGTCCTCATCGGCGGGGCCGGTGATAAAGGCAGCGCGGCCCTTCCCGTACTCGTGCTTCACAACGGCGTCCGCCTTTTGGCCATAGTGCACGCCGAAGACCTTCGCCAAGGCGAAGTCCTGCCTGGCCCTGTACTTCTCGTCGTAGAGCGAAGTCACGTTCGTGGCGACGATACTGCCGCCGTTCTCGACGTACTTCGTGACTGCCGCCGCCTGCTCGTCGCTCATACAGGCCGAATTCGGCAGCACCACAACCCGGTAGCCGTGGTCGCCTCTTACAAGGTCCTCGTCCAGCACCACGTTGTACGGCAGGTGCATCTCTACCAGCGCCTGAGAGAAGCCCTGCACGTTCATCGGAAGCTCAGCCTTCTCCTTGCCGCCGCTAAGGGACATCGCGGCGTGGTCCGGCAGGTACCAGTTGATTGTGGGCATGGAGATGTGCATCGCCACGTCCGCAACCGGCTTGACCTCGGCGAAGTACTGCGGGTGCTGCTGGAGGAACTGGTAGTGCTGGCGTATGGCAGCAGACTTTTCTTTCTCGCGCGACAGCCCGGCTGCCATGATGTGGTGCGTCGCGCCGTTGAACGCCGATGCCTCTGCCAGTCCGACGCGCATCTGGTCCGGCGTGTACGAGCCTGGCTTGTTCATCCTGTACCAGGTCGGCGTGTCCTTGAGTCGAGAGCCGTACTTCCAGTCGGTCACGGCGTGGATAGCGCGCGGCGTGCCGCCGGAGGGTGTGGCCTCCATCCTTGGGGCGCCGCTGCGCTCCAGGAGAAGCAGGTCCACCTTGTCCGCGATCATGTTTGTGGCCGAGCCCTTTGCGCCGCCGCCGCCGGCCCAGGGCGGCGCGACGTTGGGGTAGACGAGCAGGTCCGGCTTCTGCGAATGGGCGTACTTGACGAGAATGTCCATTGCGTCAGTGAAGTACTTGTCGCGGAAGTTGATGAATGCCTGCCAAATGGGGTCGTCCCAGTCCGGCGTAACCGGTAGCTCGCACTCCCAGCCGATCGCCTGCTTCGCGTACTCGCGGAACTTCACGGCGCAGACCTTGCAGTAGCACGCCCAGCCGCTGGACGCGCCCTCCTCCTTGGAGCCCTTTAGCTCGCGTGGAATAAAGCAGTTATCGTAGAAGAGCGCGTCCGGCTTGTACTCCAGCGCCTTCCTGATCATCTCGTTCCGGTATTCCAGCCAGCCGGGGTTATTGAGGCAGCCCATATACCTGTCCGGAGCTCCGCTGTAGAGCGCGGGCTTGCCGTTGGCGTAGGTCATGATCCACTCTCTGGACTCCGGACGCTCGTACCACATCGTCTTCCAGTTGATGTTGGTGAACTTCATGTAGAAGCTCACCATCAGGCCGCGCTTGTGCGCATTTTCCACAAACGCGGGCAGCAGCCGCCAGTTCCAGCGCTCCTTTTCCTCGCCGGAGGTGCCGGTGAAGCTGGTGAGGATCAGGCTCGCGTCGATTTCCTTCGCGACGTCGAGCGCCGCATCGCCGTAGCTGTTAACGTCGTCCTTGATGTAGCGGTGGCTTATGACCGTAATCGGAGTCTTCGCTGTTGCAATCGTCTTTGTCGCCATGCAGGCCTCCTGCCGATTTTGTAGCAACGTAGCACCGGCATTACCGGGTGTCAACGGGCGTGGCCCCCGCTTCCATTCCGCCGCCAGGGCCAGCATTTCCTTTGCGCTGTCCCGTGTGGCCTGACCTGTGTAGCCGATCATCCGGCTTATCTCTTTCACGCGTTCCGCGCCGGTCACGCGGTCCGCCCCAAAGACCGTCCTGCCGGCCTCCTGGTATTTCGCCACCATCACGTGGTTGTCCGCGAAAGCCGCAATCTGAGGCAGGTGGGTCACACAGACCACCTGGCGCCGCCGAGAGAGCTCCCATAGCTTCTTCCCGACTGCGAAGCCCGCGGCCCCGCCTATGCCGGCGTCAATCTCGTCAAACACGAGCGAAGACATGCGGTCCGCTTCGGCGATGCTGACCCTGAAGGCCAGCATGAGCCTGGAGGTCTCTCCGCCTGAGGCGATCCTGGCTACCGGCTGGACGGGCTCACCCGGGTTGGCGGATATAAGGAACTCTACCTTGTCTATCCCCGTTGAAGAGAGCCCGCCGAAGCGCTCTACCTGGATTTCCACCCTGGCGCCGGCCATCTCAAGCGCGGCAAGCTCGGCCTGCACGACGCTGCCGAGGCGCTGCGCACCTGCTGCACGCCGGCCTGAAAGGTTCTCTGCGATGGCTATTGCTTCCGAGAGCAAAACGCTCTCACGCCCCCTGAGCTCCCCGGTCCTTTGCTCGCGCCCCTCAAGGGACGCCAGCTCTTCTGAAGCCTTCTGCGCGAATGTGATCACGTCCTCAACGGTATCGCCGTATTTCCGTTTCAGGTTGTTGATCAGGTCTAACCGCTCCTCGATCTCGCTCAGCCGCGCCGGGTTGTACTCGGTCCCATCCCTGTACGACCGTACGGAGCGGGCAAGGTCCTCCGCCTGGAACATGAGCGACTCCGCGCTCTCGCGCAGAGGCCTCACGGAGGGGTCGATCTCCTCAATCTGTCCCAGCAGCCTGGCGGCCTTGCGCAGTGACTCAACAACGGCTGCCCCGGAATTTCCGAGCAGCGCATGCGCTTCCCCTGAAAGTGAGATTAGCCGGCGCGCGTTGCTGACGATTGCATGCTCCTGCGCCAGCCTCTCATCTTCGCCGGGTGAGAGCTTCGCCCCCTGTATTTCGCCGAGCTGGTATTCAAGCAGGCCGACGCGCCGCGCAACTTCCCTGGAGCTCATGTCCATGTCGGCTATCTTCTTGCGGACCGCCAGAAGCTCGGAGAATTTCCGCGCCACGGCCGAACGAAGTTCCCACAGCCCTGCGTAGCGGTCAAGGATGTCGATGTGCTCGGCCACGCGCATGAGGGACAGGTGCTGTCCCTGCCCGTGGATGTCCACGCGGCGCTCGCCCAGCCTTTTCAGGGTAGCCAATGGGGTTATCCGACCGTTAAGGCGGGAGACGCTCCGCCCGTCGGCTGAGATTTCACGCGAGACGATGATCTCTTCTTCCACGTCCCCGAACCCCATGTCACCAACCGCGGCCTCCACCGCAGGGCGAATGTCACCCCCAACGCTGATGACCGCTTCGAGCCGCGCTTTCCCCGCGCCGGCCCTCACCATACCGCCGTCGGCCTTCGCCCCAAGCAGCAGGCCAATGGCATCCACAATAATCGACTTGCCCGCGCCGGTCTCCCCGGTCAGCACTGTAAACCCTTCGCCGGGCTCAAGCTCGGCGCTCCCGATGATGGCGAAGTCCCTTATTGTGAGCAGCTTCAACATATATATACCGGCCGATTTCTAGTAGCGAATTATGTCAAAGACGAGCGTGTAAGAGCGAGGGTGCGACGCCTAGGCGTAATTGATTAACTCGCGAGAGGTACTACTCTGCTAATCCTCGGGGTGATATCTCTACCCCAATCGGGTGGTGAATAGGTGATGGCATACCGATATTGTGAGCGCACCAAACCGACTCAGGAGAACGCCCATGACGCTACTCTTTCGGGACCGTGAGGAGGCAGGCCGGGTTCTTGGAGACAGACTGGTGGAAATGGGAGTTCCCAATCGTGAAGAGGTGATAGTTCTCGGGCTACCCAATGGGGGAGTGCCGGTTGCCTACGAAGTCGCGAGGGAGCTCGGCTGCCAACTGGACATAATTCTCGTACGCAAACTTGGAGTCCCCGGAAACGACGATCTCGCTATGGGCGCGGTAGCGCTCGGAGGTATGAGGGTCATATATGACCCTGTTGTCCGCCGGCTAGACCTCGATGAGTCCGTCATAGACAGGGTGACCCAGGATGAGATGGAAGAGATTGAGAGGCGCGAACAGGACTACCGCCGCAACCTTCCCCCGGCGGACCTGAAGGGCAGAACAGTAGTGATTGTGGACGACGGCCTAGCAACGGGCTCAACAATGAAGGTGGCGATAAACGTGGCCCGGCGGGAACAGCCCCGCCGGGTTTTTGTTGCGGTCCCAGTAGGAACAGCAGACGCAGTGGACGAGCTGCAAGCCTACGCCGATGACGTTGTTTGCCTCCACACGCCGGAGCCGTTCATCTCCATTGGCAACTGGTACCAGGACTTCCACCAGGTGCCGGACGAAAACGTGAGGCGCCTTCTGGATACCGCGGCGCGCTCAAACGGGCTTCTGTCACCGGCGGAAGTCTACCTGGGCTGAGGACTTGCAAGTTCGGCTACCCAATGGCCTTTCGTGGTACGCGGAGATAATCCGCTTGTTAGGCCATGCTTAACTCTTAACGGCGATTTCCGCAGTCGCGCAATCGTATACGTTGAAATTGGCCCAACTGCTCGTGCAGAGTCGTCGGGTACTCCGGCTTCGCCTCTTGGCGGAGTTTAGAAGATGAGGGGAGGAGCACCATGGCACAGACCGTAGGCGAGATCATGACGACCGACGTTGTTACGGTGCAGTTCGAAGCTACCGTACTTGAAGCGGCGCAGCTCATGCGCGACGAGGACATCGGCGACGTGGTGGTCATGCAGGACGACAAGACGGTCGGCATCCTGACCGACCGAGACATCGTCGTCAGGGTCGTGGCGGAGGGTAAGGATTTCAACACTACTGTGAGCGAGATCGCGAGCCACAGCCTCACGACCGTCTCTTCCGAGACCGATATTGACGATGCGATCGACCTGATGGGCGATGAGGCGATCCGCCTCCTGCCTGTGGTGGACAACGGCAGGCTGGTCGGCATCCTCTCGCTCGGCGACCTCGCGATCGATGAGGACGAGACCTCGGCCCTCAGCGAGATAAGCACGGCCCCTCCCAACAACTAGGGGCCTCCCGGGTGCTCTGCACCCGAAGGAGTTTTGCCGATGCGTCCAACGGTCAGGCTGGGCCGCATAGCCGGGATCGAGATCGGGGTACATATCACCTGGCTCGGCGCGTTTTTCGTGATTACCTGGTCGCTGGCCGGGGCGCTTTACCCTGCGACCTTTCCGGAGTGGAACCCCGTCACGTACTGGGCAGCAGGAGCGGTTACGACGCTCCTGCTGTTTGCGTCCGTGCTTGTGCACGAGCTGGCCCACCCATTTGTGGCCCTTGGCCGGGGCCTGCCCGTTGACAGCATCACGCTTTTCATTTTCGGCGGCGTGAGCAACCTCAGGGCAGACGCGCGAAAAGCGTCGGACGAGCTGCTCATAGCCGCCGCCGGCCCGGCCACCAGCATGGTCCTTGCGGTCCTCTTCTGGAGCGTTTCGACGCTCGACGCCGAGGGCCTCGGCCTTACCGCGGAGCGCAACCCGGTGTGGGCCGCGGTGGCCCTGAGGCTCGCTGTGATTAATGCCCTAGTGGCGGCCTTCAACATGCTGCCGGGCTTTCCACTGGATGGAGGCCGGGTCCTGCGTTCCGGCGTCTGGGCGGCCACGGGCAGCCTCGTCAAGGCCACAAACGTGGCCACGGCGCTGGGACAGCTCTGCGGCTGGGCCCTGATGGCGCTGGGTGTGTACTACATCGTCTGGCTGGACAGCATTTTCGGCGGGGTATGGATCGCAGCCACCGGCTGGCTTATCAGCGCTGCCGCGGCGGGCGCCAGGCAGGAGATGGCAGCGCTGCAAATGTTCCGGCAGGTCAGGGCCAGCGACATGGTGCGCGCCGGCCGCCGCTGGCCCACGCCGTGGCTACCACTCGACCACGCCATCTCCCGCTGGCTCATCACAGAGGGCGCCAGAGTGGCGCCCGTGGAAGATGGCGGAGCGCCCGCTGGGCTGCTGACGATGGACGCCGTGAAGGAGGTGCCGCCGCGAGTGCGGCCATTCCGCTGCGTGGCCGACGTACTGACGGCAGAGCCGATGCCGATTGCCTCGCCGGAAGACGACCTTGCCGGAATCGTGGACGACATGGACCGCACGAACGTGCCTTACGTGATCGTCGCCGAAGAAGGGCACCTCCTGGACATCATCGACCGGTCCAGAGCGGTGACGTACCTGAAGCAGGCCAGGGAGTTAGGCCTCGTAGTTGAAGGCGGCGAGGAGGCGACGTCCCGCCTCGGGACGGGTCCACAAGCAGAGCGCAACAGAGTCTAGATGGGGAGGTGGAGGAGCAATGTATCGCAGCCTGAAGAGCCTGAAGAACTACAAGATTATCGGCGCGGACGATGAAATCGGGAAGCTGAAGGACTTCCTCTTCGAGGCGGAGACCTGGAAGATCAGGTATCTGGTCGCAGAGCCCGGATCATGGCTCTCCAACGACGAGGTGCAGCTTGCAACCACTGCCATAGACAAGCCGGACTGGGACACGAAGACATTCCATGCCGCCCTCACCAGGGACCTCGTGCGCAGCGCCCCAAACATCGACTTTGAGAAGCCCGTCAGCGTTGAAATGGAGCGCAGTCTTCACACGCACTACAACTGGCCGCTCTACTACAGCCACGGCGGCGGTATTCCTTCAGCCGCGCGCGACCCCATGGCTACAACGGAGGATATCGTAGCCACGGAGCCGACGACGTTCCCGACGGGCGCCACGTACCAACTTCACAGCGCCATGAAGACTATCGGCTTTGCCGCCAAGGCGCGCGAGGGCGACATCGGCAGCATCGACGACATCATAATCGATGACGAGCTCTGGCAAATCCGGTATCTCGTGGTGGAAACCGCGGCCTGGGTGTCCGGCAAGAATATACTGGTCTGGCCGGAGTGGGCGGACCGAGTCGGCTGGCAAGACGAGGCCGTGTTCCTGGATATGTACCAGGAGCACGTACGCAATAGCCCGGAATACGACCCGGATGCGCCCGTGAACCGGGAGTACGAGGAGCGCCTGTACGACTTCCACGGCAAGCGCCGCTACTGGAAGGACAGGTAGCAGAAAGGGATCCCGCACAAGAACAAGAGGCCGCTCCAGAATCCCGGAGCGGCCTTCTTTATGCGCTTCGTGGGGAGTGAGCCGGGCGGGATTCGAACCCGCGACCAACGGATTAAAAGTCCGATGCTCTACCAACTGAGCTACCGGCCCACGAAGTTACGGCTACCTGTTCATTGTAGGTATGAAATACGGGGGCTGCAATAGAGGGAAGGCACTCTGTGGAATAGAGGCCGCACTCCGGTACGGGCGGGAGCACCGACCTAGAAGGAGATCAGCTTGTCCAGGGGCCAGAAGACGAACCATGCCCTGCCTATAATCAGGTCCGCCGGAACGAGGCCCCAATCGCGGGAGTCGTTACTCGCCCTGCGATTGTCGCCCATCACGAAATAGTGGTCGGGCGTAACGAACATGGGCGCCATGTCCGTGCTATCCGGTTCTACGATATAGGGCTCGTCCAGCTTCACACCGTTGACGTATACGGTGCCTCGCTTCACTTCAATCGTGTCCCCGGGTACGCCTATCACCCGCTTTACGAAGTCCCGCGAGGGGTCTTCCGGGAACTTGAAGATTATGACCTCGCCTCGGGTGGGAGCGTGAAGGGGGAACATCGTCTCGCCCTGGCTCGCCTCTATAGTCGGGATTAGCCAGGAAAGAAGGTGCGTCTGCACGCGCGCGTAGACGAACTTGTTCACCATCACGTACTCGCCCTCGACGAGCGTGGGCTGCATGCTCGGGCCCTGTGCGCGGTAGGTCTGGATGCTCAGGCGCAGGCTGAGGAAGATAACAAGGGCGAGAATGAAGGTCTGGAAGACCTCGCGAAGTAGGGATCTCAATGGGACCTCCGCATCTAAACCTTATTATAGCTGCACCCGGCGCACCGTTCCACTCCCGGGTATTAGTCGCCGTAATGAGATATGGCCATTGGTTGACTATGCCGCGAATCTGAGAGATGCTACTCATGAGCGTTCGCACAGGCCGCCGGACCACTCCGGGACCTGCCTCCGGGCGTTCAGCCGCAACGCACTCTTTCCCAGGCCTCAGGCACTCCCGGATGACTGAACGGTCGCTTCCAGATAACCTGCAAAAGCACGACTCAAATATCCCTTCCGACGGGGCGGCAGGCCCGGGCGCAGAAGACATGCTGCTCGTGGACGGCGCTCGCAAGGGCGATATCTCCGCATTCAACACCATCGTTGAGCGTTACCAGTCGCACGTCCTGAACCTCTCCGCAAGGATAGTCGGCGACCGCCACATGGCAGAGGACATCGCGCAGGAGACGTTCATATCCGCGCACCGTGCCCTTGGAGGCTTCCGCGGCGGAAGCCTCCGGGCGTGGCTCCTCAGGATCGCCTCGAACCTCAGCTACGATCACCTGCGCTCCAGCAAAAGGCGCCCGGCGGACTCGCTTGACGAATCGATGGAGCACCCCGGATTCGCGGTTCCCACCGAAGGCCCCGGCCCGGAGGAACAGGCAGAGCGCAAGGACCTGAACGCGTATATCCAGAAGGCGATACTGTCCCTGCCGCCGGACCAGCGGACAGTGCTTGTGATGATTTACGTCCAGGGCCTCAGCTATGAGGAGACCGCCGAGTCCACGGGGGCATCGCTCGGCACCGTGAAATCGCGCCTGAGCCGCGCCAGATCGAGAGTCAGGGAGGTCCTTTTGCAACACCGGGAACTTTTGCCTGACCAATTCCGTCAGGTACATTGAGGTGGTTGCAATGCTCCGATTACTCAAGACTAACAAACACGAAAAGCTCCGCGAGCTCCTCTCCTCTTACTCTGACGGACAGGTAAGTAAGGACGAGAAGGCGATCGTCGAGGCGCACCTTGCCACGTGTTCCGCGTGCACGGCAGAGCTTGCCTCGCTCAAGATGACGGTGGGCCTGCTCAAAGGGCTGCCGCAGATCGCAACGCTGCGCTCCTTCAAGCTCGAGGCCGCGCCGAAGGCGGTCAAGGTATCGCGCGTCCCGCAACTGATGCTAGGCCTGGCGACGGCAGGCGCCGCGGCGGTATTCATGGTGCTCGTCGTCGGCGATGCCACCAATGCAATTGTCCAGCGCGGGGAGCTGGAAGAGGCGGCGGCAGCCGCAGGCGCATTCGCCTCTGACATGGCGTCGAAGAGCCCCGCCGAAGACGGCTTGCAGGGCGGGCCGGGCAATCCGGGCGAGCCCAACAGCTTCGAGGCGGCGACGATACAGTCTCCTGAAATGGCCGCCGCTTCGCCTTCGCAGCTGCGCTCCAGCGCAGCGGCCCCCGAGGCCCCGCCCGAGCCATCGCCGACAGAAAGCGGAATGGACATCGCCTCGATCTCCCCGGCTGCTCCTGAAGGGACGCCGATGCCTCCGAGCTTCGCCGCATCCGCGCCGGTCGACGACAAGACGCTCGATTCAACGGACCCGCTGCCGGCGTCGGCAGCTCAAACCACAGGCGCACCCGATTCGACGGCTGCATCCGAGGCGATGACGGGCGCTTCCGCGGCCCAACCGGCCGCCGGATCGGGGTTTGCGCCGGAGTCGCCCACGGCGTCCGGAGCAGGCGTCAGCACTGAACTGCCGCTCACCACGGCCGCAGAGGACACGGCCGTTACCGGGCCGACCGAGGCGCAGCCTCCGGTTTCCACGGGCCGGCAGGCGCCTGGTGACGAGCTCGCCGGTGCGCAACCGGCACTGGAGGACGGGTCCGGCCTCGGGCTGCCGCTAAGGCAGCTCCAGATCGCCGTCGGCCTGGCCCTAATCGCCTTGATGGGCGCCACGGCCTATATGTTCATGGCCGGCAGGCGAAGGAACTTCTAGGAGCGAGAAAAGAGCGGCGCGCAGGAAACCTTCATCTCCTGCGCGCCGCCTTTTTCTGTTCCTTGCATCCTGTCAGCCCAAAGTCCTAGTCCATTCGTGAAAATTGCCTCCGAATCGTGGAACTTTCTCCGGACGGGCAACGTCATATATGCGAACCGGTCTACAGAACGGCAGAAAATCTCACCAGACATCAGTCTCGGTCCGGTCCGCAGGAGGTATGTGTGAACAAGGTAAAGATCTTATTGGCAGGTATGGCACTGACTTCAGTGGCCCTCGCAGGCATCGCCTGCAGCGATAACGACAACGCGCCGTCCACGCCGGCGGCAGTAGCGACGCCCACGGCAGTATCTTCCAGCCAGGGCAACGTCCCAGCAGCCCCTTCCGAACAGACTGGCGCCGTTGCGCCGAGCCTACCTATCGGACAGGGCTCCACAGGCAACCCGGTAACTGACATTGCTACGCGAGAGGTCAGCTCACCAGACGGCCCTACCGTCGGCACCAGCGCCTATCCGGGCAGGTCTTCGGACGGGTCTTACCCGGTCAGCCACGGCGCCGGGTATACAACCCCGACGTTCTACCCGCAATACCAGTATGGAGCGAGCGGCATGCCCACAGGCATCTGGGCGACAGGCAAGGGGACCGTAACGGTTGACCCTGACCTGGCGATCATCAACATTGGCGTAGACTCCAGCGCGGCAACTGTGGAAGAGGCGCGCAGCAAGGCGGCCACGGCGATGAACGCGATCATCGCGGCAGCCAAGGGCCACGGCATTGCCGAGGCGGATATCCAGACGCGGTACTTCAACATCTACCCTGAGTACCAGTGGGTGGAGGAAAAGCCTGCCGACCCGCGCCAGAGCTACGTCGGCGGCAAGCAGGTCCTCGTCGGTTACCGCGTGCAGAACCAGGCTGTCGTCAACGTCCGCACAATGGACAAAGTCGGCGATGTGATCGACAGCGTCGCGACGGGCGGCGGAAATGACACGAGGATCGACGGCGTCCAGTTCACGGTAGAGGACCCTTCGAAGTACACGAACCAGCTCCGCGAGCAGGCGGTGAAGGAAGCGCAGGAGACTGCAGCGCATTTCGCATCGATCACCGGCCAGACCCTCGGCAAGGTGCAGTACATAACTGAGACCAGCGGTTACCAGCCGCTCGTCCAGAACTTCGCTGAGGATGCGGCCGTAAGGTCCGCGGCAGGGACCCCGGCCCCCATGACGCCGATCAGCACCGGGACGCTGGAGCTGACGCTGACGGTCCAGGCAGTGTTTGGGGTCCAGTAGTGGGCAGTTGGTCGTTAGAAGTTGGTATTTGGTAGTTAGCCAGAGTGAGGGGGCCGCGGTAGATGCGGCCCTCTCACTGTTTGTTTACCTTTGCCGTACTTCGTTGTTTCTCTTCATCGTTGCGCGGCAAATGGCCTGCTGTTAGAATTTGCGCAGCTACAGGAAGGGAACGGGTCCGGCTGCGACGGTAGCCGGCTTCCTACAGCCAAATAACGCGCCGGAGGGGACATGGTTCTCAGCGACCGCACGATCAAGGAAGAGATGGCAAAGGGCCGGATTATTGTCACCCCCCTCGGCGAGGGGTGCATCCAGCCCGCCAGCGTGGACGTGCACCTGGGTCGCAACATTCTCGTATTCCGGAACTCTCGGCGGCCTTTCATCGACGTGCGGCAAGACATGAGCGACCTCACGGAGATGGTGCCCACGGAGGACGATAAGCCGTTCATTCTGCACCCCGGCGAGTTCGTGCTGGGAACTACCCTGGAGCATATCGAGGTGCCGGATGACCTGGTGGCGCGGCTGGAGGGCAAGAGCTCCCTGGGCCGCATTGGGCTGCTGATACACTCCACCGCAGGCTACGTTGACCCCGGGTGGAAGGGCCATCTTACCCTCGAGCTGAGCAATGTCGCCAACCTCCCTGTCACGCTCTACTTCGGCATGAAGATAGGCCAGCTTTCCTACTTGCGTCTCACCACCGCCGTAGAGAACCCTTACGGGTCGGCCGCGCTGAAGAGCAAATACCAGAACCAGGTTGACCCGACGCCCAGCCGGATCTTCCGCGACTTCAACGACGCCCGCAAATAGACGCCAATGGACTACATGCGCCGGGCCATAGCCCTTTCTCGCCGCGCACTTGGAACGGTCAGCCCCAATCCTGCCGTGGGCGCGGTGATCGTGAAAGGCGGCACGATAGTCGGGGAAGGCTTTACCCAGCCTCCCGGCGGGGACCACGCCGAAATCGTCGCCCTAAAGCAGGCAGGCGGGTTGGCAAAAGGCGCTGTCCTTTTCTCCACTCTTGAACCGTGCAGCCACTTCGGCCGGACCCCGCCCTGCGCCGACGCCATAGTCCGGGCCGGCATTTCTGAGGTCCACGCGGCCGTCATCGACCCCAACCCAATTGTGGCTGGGAAGGGCATGCAGCGCCTCAATGACGGTGGCATCGAGACACTCGTCGGGGAGCGCTCAGGCGAGGCGCGAGAGGTGATGGAGGCATTCTTCAAGTACATCACTACCGGCATGCCCTTTGTAACCGTTAAGTTCGCTATGAGCCTGGACGGCAGAATAGCCACTTCAGCAGGCGACTCCCGGTGGATCACCGGCGAGGCAGCCCGGCGGCACGTCCACGCGCTGAGGGCGCACAGCGATGCGATACTGGTAGGCATCAACACCGTCCTGGCCGACGACCCGCAGCTCACAGCCCGCTACATCTCTGGCCGCCCTCGGGGCAGGCAGCCGCTGAGGGTGGTCGTAGACTCTCGCGGCCGCTTGCCGCCGACTGCGAAGCTCCTGGCCCAGCCAGGCAAAACGCTTGTAGCCGTGGCCGATTCATCTGACAGCCTGCGATATGCAATGGCAGATAAGGGCACGGACATCATCGAGTTGAAGGACGATAAGGGCAGGGTAGACCTGTCGGCGCTGCTCAGCTACCTGGCCATGGAAAGCAAGGTCACAAGCGTGCTCGTAGAGGCAGGCGGGGAGATTACGGGGTCGCTCTTTGATCTCCGCCTTGTGGACAAGGTCGTCGCATTCCTCGCGCCTGTGATAATCGGGGGGAAAGCGGCATTGTCCCCGGTCGGCGGCGCAGGCGCGGAGCGCATGGCGGACGTCTTGAAGCTCACACGGGTGAAACATGTCCGGCTCGGCCCGGATACAATGATTTCCGGTTACACGAAAGAGGGCTAGCATGTTCACGGGCATTGTGGATGAGGTTGGAGTCGTGACCGGCACACGACCGGGTGGACTCACGGTCAGGGGCGCAGTGACGGTTGACGGGCTGGTTAACGGCGCCAGCATTTGCGTGAACGGCGTGTGTCTCACTGTGACGGGACTCAAGGATGGGGAGTTCACGGTCGACATTGTTCCCGAAACGGTACGGCGCACAAACCTGGGAGACTTGCGTCCCGGCAGCCCGGTGAACCTTGAACGACCCGTTCTCGCCAACGGCCGGCTAGACGGCCACATAGTCCAGGGCCATGTGGACGGGACAGGGGCCGTGCTCTCCATTGAGCCGGAGAATGATGCGATAATGGTTGCGATTGCTGCGGGGCCGGACTTGCTGCGCTACATCGTGGAGAAGGGCTTCATAGCGGTGGACGGGACGAGCCTCACGGTCGTAAAATGTCATCCCGGATACTTCACCGTTACGATTATTCCCTATACCCGATCGCACACGGTTGTCGGAAGCCGCAAACCCGGCGACAGGGTCAATCTGGAAGTAGATATCCTGGCAAAGTACGTAGAAAAGTTGGCAGCGCCGTGGCTACAGACACAGTCGAACAGGCAATAGCAGACACCCGCGCGGGGAAAATGGTCATCATCGTCGATGACGCCGACCGCGAAAACGAAGGCGACCTGTGCGTCGCCGCCGAGAAGGTCACGCCCGAGATCGTGAACTTTATGGCGACTCACGCGCGAGGCCTCATATGCGTGCCGATGACATCCCAGCGCCTGCAGGAGCTGCGGCTCCCGATGATGGTGCAGGACAACACGGCCCGGATGACGACGGCGTTCACGGTATCGGTAGACGTGCTCAAGGGCGCGACTACCGGCATATCCGCCGCAGACCGCGCGGCGACAATCAAGGCGCTAGTAGACCCTGCGACGCGGCCTGAGGACCTTGGCCGCCCAGGCCACATCTTCCCGCTGCGCTACGCCGACGGCGGAGTGCTGGTGCGGACCGGCCACACCGAGGCTACCGTAGACCTGGCCAGGCTCGCGGGGCTGTACCCTGCGGCCGTCCTATGCGAAATCATGTCCCCCGACGGGACAATGGCGAGGATGCCTGAGCTGCTGGAGTTCGCCAGGAAACACAAGATCTGCATAGTTAGCGTTTCCGACATCATCACCTATCGCCGCGAGCACGAGAAGCTTGTCGAGCGCGTAGCCCACGCCCACCTGCCGACGCAGGACGGCGAGTTCGATGTGGTCTCCTATCGTAGCGTCGTGGACAAGGACGACCACATAGCGCTCGTCATGGGCAACATAACGCCCGAAGAGCCCACGCTGGTCCGCGTTCACAGCGAATGTCTCACCGGCGACGCGCTGGGCAGCATTCGGTGCGATTGTGGCGAGCAGCTGGCGATGTCGCGGCAGGCCATTGCGAGCGAGGGCAAGGGCGTCCTGCTGTACATGCGCCAGGAGGGCAGGGGGATCGGCATTCACAACAAGATCAAAGCCTACCTGCTGCAGGAAGACGGGCTGGATACGGTGGACGCGAACATACACCTCGGCTTCGCGCCGGACGTGCGCCACTACGGCATTGGCGCGCAGATACTGCGCGACCTCGGGGTGGGCAAGATGCGCCTCCTCACTAACAACCCACGCAAGGTTGTGGGCCTCAAGAGCTTCGGACTGGAGATCGTCGAGGTCGTTCCCATCGTCGGTCACCCGAACAAGGCAAACATTCGGTACCTTGAGACAAAGCGAAAGCGGATGGGCCACACCTACGGCGAACAAAAACTTGCAGAGGAGTCCGGAAAGTGACAACTGAATTGCAGGGGAGCCTCCAGGGAAACGGCCTCAAAATCGGCATCGTCGTCGCCCGGTTCAACGACTTCATCACGTCGAAGCTCCTGGACGGTGCAAAAGCAGGCCTCACGCGCCACGGCGCCAGCCTGGACGACGTAACCGTTGCCTGGGTGCCCGGCTCATTCGAGCTTCCCGTCGTCGCCAAGAAGATGGCCGGCTCCGGCAAGTACGACGCCGTCATTTGCCTTGGCGCCGTCATCAAGGGCGAGACGAGCCACTTCGATTATGTCGCCGGAGAGGCCGCGAAGGGAATTGCCTCCGCCGGCGTCTCCACCGGCGTCCCGGTTATATTCGGCGTCCTGACAACCGACACCGTGGACCAGGCCATAAACCGGGCCGGCGGGAAGAGCGGGAATAACGGCTACAGCGCAGCGCTTGCTGCAATTGAGATGGCGAACCTGATGAAGGCGCTGGGGTAGGGTGCGGCCGGACCTGGTCCAGCGGATGCTGACCGGCGACCGCGCGGCCCTCGCGCGGCTGTTCACCCTCATCGAGCGCCGCCCGGACGAAGTCCCGGCCCTGATGCAGGCGGTCCACGAACGGACCGGCCGCGCCTACACCGTCGGCATCACCGGCCCTCCGGGCGCGGGGAAAAGCACTCTCACCGACTCTCTCATCGAAGGTGCGCGCAAGGACGGGCAGACCGTCGGCGTCATCGCTGTGGACCCCAGTAGCCCATTCGGCGGAGGCGCGCTCCTCGGTGACCGCGTCCGCATGTCACGCCACTACCTGGACGATCGCGTCTTCATCCGCAGCCTGGCGACCCACGGCGCCCACGGCGGTCTCTCGCGCGCCACCCGCGCGGGACTGCGGCTCCTGGACGCGTTTGGAGCAGGACTGATCGTCGTCGAATCGGTCGGGGTCGGCCAGACGGACCTTGACATCCGCAACGTCGCCGATACAGTTGTGGTGGTGCTTGTGCCTGAGGCAGGCGACGCTATCCAGGCCCTCAAGGCCGGCATCATGGAGATTGCGGACATCTACGTGGTCAACAAGGCGGACCGGGAGGGAGCGGGGCAGCTTGCTGCTGCGATCAAGGCGGAGACGCGTCTCGGCCGGGCGCCGGGATGGTGGACTCCGCCGATCATCCTTACACAGGCCCACACGGGGCAGGGCGTTCAGGAGCTGAGGGACGCCGTAGAGGAGCACCGCCGAGAGTCCGAGCGGACAGGCAACCTCGCCCGTCGCAGGGAATCGCGCAGCGTCCAGGAGTTCAAGGACGCTCTTCGGGACGCCATAGAAGCAAGGTTGACTGAGATTACGGCAGGAGCAGTAGGCGGGGCCATGGGACTTGACGAGATTGCGTCCGGCGCAGTGGACCCGTATTCGGCGGCCAGGGCAGCTATGGAGAGGTGGGCCAGAGGGCTCACACAGCTTGATTCAGAATAGGGCGGCTGATAGAATGAGAAAGCCCCATTTGAGATGGGCACGGTTTCTACCGCGCTGGGGATTCGTCTAGTGGTAGGACAACAGACTCTGGATCTGTGAGCCGAGGTTCGAATCCTCGATCCCCAGCCAAGAAGCCCTTACGAGCCCTCACCTGTCGCGAAGACGCGACATTCTCTCCCAGAGGGAGAGGATAACGAGGTTGGGGCCAACCTTCTTCCGGCGCGTTCGTCTAGCGGCCAAGGACATCGCCCTCTCAAGGCGAAGACCACGGGTTCGAATCCCGTACGCGCTACCACCGGAAACCTGTACGGCCCCCTCACGGGGGCTTTTATATTTTCGTCGGTAGAAGGCTTAGACGTAACCGCTGCAGGGACCGCAGGAGCTTGGATGACAGACGGGCTATCGCTAACTCCTCTTGAGACGCTATTCGAAGCGCCCTTCGAACAAGGTGTGCCGGTACCCATGGCCGAGGCGCTAATGCGCCTGTATGGAAAGCTAGAGTACACGCCGCCGTCGACAGGGCCCGCCGTCATCGGCAACTTCGTGACCACGCTGGACGGCGTGACCGCGCTGAACACCCCCGGGAAGACTGGCGGCGGGCCGATCAGCGGCTCGAACAAGCATGACCGCGCCGTTATGGGCATCCTGCGGGCCATATCGGACGCAGTCGTGGTCGGAGCGGGAACGCTCAGGTCCGTGCCCCGGCACGTTTGGACACCCGGCCATATCTTTCCGCCGCTTGCCTCCGAGTACGACAGGCTCCGGAAGGCGATGGGAAAGTCCGGGCCGCCTCTTAACGTGATAGTCTCGGCCACCGGGTCGCTGGACCTGGGCCTGCCGGTCTTCGCGTCCGGTGAGGCGCCCGTACTGATCGTAACCACCAGCACGGGAGCGGACAAGCTCTCAGATGTAGCTCTCCTCAGCCACATTCGCGTAGTTGCGGTCCCGGGCGAACAAGCGACGGCCGCCGCCATCCTTTCGGCCGTACAGGATCAGATTGCACCGGAATTGGCGCTCGTCGAAGGCGGCCCGCAGCTTATGGGCGCATTCTTCGGCGAGAGCCGGCTGGATGAGCTATTCCTGACGCTATCTCCACAGGTGGCGGGCCGAGACGGCTCTATAGACAGGCCCGGACTGGTCTCCGGCAGGCTTCTGGCCCCCAATGCCCCGGTGTGGGGCAATCTCCTTTCCGTCAAACGGGCGGAAGACCACCTCTTCCTTCGATATTCCTTCAAAACCGGCAGGCAACCGTAAGATTTTCGCACGAGTCGACCTCCACCCATTCGGGAAGCATAATCGTCTACCATCGGGATGGCACGGTATACAGGCGTCATTGCGAGTCCTATGCTTCTTGCATAAGATCTTTCATAGTGAGGCGTACCGGCCTCACATGACACCAGGGATGGCAATTGCGCTTTTCCTTTAGCAGGCGACGGTTCAGGCCGGGAATTGCCGTTGTGCTTACCACGGCAATGATCGTCATCATCACCACGTTGATGGCCATCACGACCTTCCTGGACGTTCGCCGTCACACAGAGGACTTCGCAAGGCAGCAGGTGGCGGCCGGCCACGGCATTACCGATGTGGTCGGCAAGATCGCTGCAATACCGCTGGTCTTCATGAACCCGGAAGCGATCAAGGGACTGACTGACTTCATCAGCAGCCTACCGGGCATTGAGGCAATGACCATATTCGGCCCGGATGGCAGAGTGCTCTCCGCCGGCCCCCAACCTGACGACACGGTTAACACGGTGCCGGTTGACCAGGTACAGCGAGCAATCACGCGCTCCGAAGTCTTCAGCCACAGGGAAGGGGACACCTTCTACTTCGTCGCCCCAATCAAGTCCCAGGACCAGACGATCGGCGGTATCGAGATTGGGTTCTCCACCGCCGACCTCGACGCCGAGATAGCGGCCATCAAGCGCGATGCGGTGGTGCAGTCCCTGGTCCTCATCGCCATCGGGTCAGGTATTTCCTTCCTTTTTGCCAAATACTTCGAGGCCCCGATCAAACGCCTCGCCATGGATACGAGACAGGTCTCCGAGGGCAGCTTCAACATTCCCCCTCGAACGCGACGCAATGACGAGATAGGCGACCTGGCGGCCGCGTTTGACGTCATGGCGGCAACAATTAGCGCCAATACCGCCAAGCTGGAAGACCGCAATCGCGAGGTGAATGACGTCAATGCTAGGCTCCTGGCGCAAATAGAGGAACGCAGGCAAATTGAGGACGAGCTGCGGCGCTCAAGAGAGCGTGTCGTGGAGGTTTCGGAAGCGCTCCGCCGCGACATCGCCAGCCACGTCCACGGATCGGTGCAGAACCGCCTTATCCTGCTCATGCACAGGCTATCGGAGCTGGGCCAGGCAGGGTCCAGGGAGGACGTTGACGCGGGATTAAGGGAGCTAAAGAGCAGCCTCAGCGATGTGATCGAGAATGAGGTCCGAGAGGTAAGCCGGCAGTTGTACCCTTCTATTCTGCGGCGCGGGCTCACACCCGCCCTGTTATCGCTAGCGGACCACGCGCAGCTGGCAATCGCAGTGGATGTGGAAATAGACCCTGTGATCAAGCAGCGGGAGCGCCAGGACAGCTCGTACATTCCGGAGAAGGTGCGACTCGCAGCGTTCCGCATCGCGGAGGAGGCGCTTTCCAATACCATTAAACACGCCGAGGCGAAACAGGTCTGGCTAGGCCTGGCTCTGGCTCCGGACGATGTTCTGGTGCTGACAATACGTGACGATGGCAAGGGGTTCCAGCCCGGCGCTGGCGACAGCGGTGCAGGAATGGGCATCATGAACGACTACGCCCAGGTTGCCGGCGGCGAGTGCCGGACCGAAAGCGCCGGAGGGGCTGGGACGAGAGTGGAGGCGCGCCTGCCCATATCAGGAATACCTGCCTCTTCAGACGACCGCAAGCTGACCGTCGGAACAGTTAACTGAACCATCCAAGTACCACGTCCGCGCCCCAGTAACCGGCAAGCGCAACGACAACGTACTTGATCGCCTTGCCGGCGCCGCACGCAAATAGGAAACGCCCAACGTGGTACTTCAAAGACCCCGCGATGAAACCCGCAACGTCGAACAACGGGTTCGGCACTGCGGCAAATATGAACAGGGTCAGCGTTCCGCTTCTCTCGATCCACCCCTGCAGCTTGTTGTACCAGCGACTCTGCCGCAGCCGAGAACCGATAGCAGATTGCGAGCTTGCCCCGGCCAGGTATCCGGACAGCTCACCGATCGTGGAGCCAAGTGCGCCTGCCAGGCCGACAGCTATTGGGTTCCAGATCCCCCCGGCGGCGAACGCGGCTGCGAGGCCCGGCACAGGCAGAAAGAAGGTGCCGCTGGCCACCATATTTACGACGAATACACCGAAATACCCCAGTCCGCTTATGCGGTCCAGGTCGTTGCGGAACACAAGCACAACGATCGATAGGATGACAATGGGGGCGAGAGCCAGGAGACGCAGGGCAATCCTATGGGTGCGCGGGGAAGCAAGAGGCCGAGGCCCGGAGCCTGCCTCGGCCTTCTCACCTGCGTTCCCTGGAAGTGCGTTATCTTCATTCAATTGCGGCCCGCACTACCCACGAAGCTGGAATCCCCATTTACGCATCGAGCGGCTGCAGAAGTCCGCTGCAAGGTCAAGGAGCTCCCTCGCCTGGTCGTCCGTCGGACTGTACGCCCGCTTCACTACGTCCGTCCTGACGGCTCGGGCGGCATGCAGACGGCCCCTGTCCTCCTCCGACAACACCGCTTCCAGATAAAGCCCTTCCCAGATCGTCTCTGGTGTCCAGGACCGCTCGTCAGTGATCTTGTCGTAAGTCTCTTTGGGGACCTTCTTGTTGCTCAGGAGGGTGCACCAGTCGCGGCTAAGCCAGATCTCCAGGGCGTCCCAAGCCAGCATGTAGGACTGTTTGTTTTCGCCCTCGGCAAACTGTGTATGCGCCTCAAGCAGGTGTTGTATCGCGTTCGTCAGGTTCGGATGGTCAATGAGCACCTCGCCACCCCTGAGGATCGCGCGCATCTGGTCCTCGGACACACGCTGATTGCCCTCATCCAGGTCGAAGGTGACCACGTCGTCTCCGAGGCCGGAGATCTCGAACGTCTCGTCCGTGATCTCGACCTCTTCGAGCTCGCTCCTGCGGACCGTGCGCACATCCAGCCCGGCCAGCAGCGCCACGCACATGATTCGGTTCAGCGCGTCCACCGCGTCGCGCTCGTCGCCGGTCTCGATGCCGATAAAGCCGTATCGGCCTACGATGACCTTCCGACCCTTGTGGCCTGCGCCAAGCGGCTTGGCGGCCACGGTGATCTCGTTCGTCGCGGCGGCCTTGGTGGTGCCGTTCGCGTGGTGCTGCTCGCCGATCCATACCGGCGGGAAGAAGTGTGTAGCAAAACCAGTCACTGCTCTTTACTCCGATGAAAAACTTCTAGCTCACCAGTCTCCTGAAGGGCTCCTTCTTGACCTCAACCTCCAGCAGGCGGTCCAGCTCGCCCTCCAGGCCGCGCCGCACCACCTTGAGGGCCTGTTCGGCCACATCGGCTGTGATGCGGATGTCCTCGTCGGTGTGCGCAAGCGTTGCCTTGAACTGCGTGGGGCAGAAGATGCCGCGCCGCGCCATCTCCTGTATGAAAAGCGTGTTCACCTTGGGCTTCAGCGCCGGGTCAGGCACCTCAATATCCATCGTGGGCGCGATGTGCAGGCCGGTCACCTTCGCCTTGATGCCCACGGACGCTATTGCGCCTTCAAGCGCCTTCCGCGCCTTCTCTCCGATGATCTTGAACTGCTCCGTCGAGTCCCGCCGCTTGAGCTCGCCGATCGTCGCAACTGAGGCCGCCAGGCCGATGTTGTCGCTCCAGTACGAGCTGGAGATGAACATGCGGTCGGCAAGCTGCATCGACTCGCGCGAGCCGACTACGACGCCCATTGGGTAGCCGTTAGACATCGCCTTCGCGAAGACGGACATGTCCGGGGTCACGCCCAGCCACTCCTGTGCCCCGCCCAGGGAAATGCGCCAGCCGCTGGAGACCTCGTCAAATATGAGCAGCGCGCCGTTCTTGTGCGCAATCTCCTTGACCTTTTCGAGATAGCCTTCCTTCGGTCGGAAGCTGCGCATCGGCTCCATCATCACAGCGGCGATTTCGCCCTTGTTGTCCTTGAAAATCTTCTCAAGTCCTGCGATGTCCCCCTCAGCGAAAGGTATTGCCGTCCCCGCCAGCGCCTTCGGCACGCCCAGAGGCTCAATGCCCGCAAAAGGGAACTGCCCTGTCGTTGGGTCGGCAAGGAAGTTGGCCGCCTGGTACCAGTCGTGCCAACCGTGGTAACCGCAAAATGCGATCTTGTCGCGCCCGGTCGTCCCGCGCGCGATGCGGACCGCCACCGCGCAAGCCTCGCCGCCGCCCTTGGTGTACCGCACCATCTCGCAGCTGGGGATGATGTCGCACAGGACCTCGGCCAGCTCGATCTCCATCGGGCTGTTGAGCGTGTAGAGGCTGCCCCTGTCGATCTGTTCCTTGACGGCGTTGTCCACAACGTCGTCTGCATGGCCAAGAATGATCGCCGTAACGGCGTTCACCCAGTCGATATACTCGTTGCCGTCCACGTCGACGAACCGCGACCCCTTCGCGCTCTTTGCGTAAATGGGGCTCACTCCGTCCGCGTAAGACCGCGATCGCCGGCTGATGAGCTGCGTCTTCCCGGGAATCAACTGCTCGGCGCGGTTATACAGGTCTACCGACTTCTTGACTCTCTGGTCGATTGCCCTCGTAGGCATTTCTCTCTCCTAGTCCTTCCACGTGAATATGACGCCGAGCATGTTCTTCTCACGGCGGTAGATCATTTCATAAGGGACTTTGATGTCCTTGTAGCTGAACCTGTGGGTAACGAGATCCTTCGGGTGCAGCCTGCCGTCCTTCATTAGGTCGATCACGTATTCGCACTGCCGGTCCCACGAGAAGCGGTCTTCCTTTCCGGAAGGGTACATGTAGCCGTGCGTGCCGTTGACGGCGATGATTGAAACGCCCTTGTTGTAGAACCACTCCATCGCAAGGGGATTGAAGTCCAGCGCCGCCTCGCCGCGGCCCAGGAGGCTGACAATCGAGACGCGACCGTTGTTGCGGACTATCTCCATCGATGTCTTGTAGGCAGGCCAGGGGTTAGCTGTAAGGATCACCAGGTCAATGCCGTTGCCATGGGTGAACTTTTCCAGCTTCTTATTCAGGTCAGGGTCGTCGGAGAGCATCGTCTCGTGCGCGCCCATCTTCTTCGCCATCTCGGCGCGGATGGGGCTATTTGCAAGCGCGACCACCCGGGCGCCCATGAGCGGCCCCAGCGCGACCGCGCCCAGGCCGAGCACTCCAACGCCCACGACTGCGACGGTCTCTCCGGGCACAAAGTTCGCCTTGCGGTAGCACAGCCCGCTGAGCGTGTACAGGTGCGCCCACACCGCATCCTCGGAATCGACGCCTTCCGGCACCTTCACGATCGACTTCGCAGTGCTCATCAGGTACTCGGAGGTGTGGGGCGCGCGCGTGATTACGCGGTCGCCGACCTTGAACCTCGCGACGGCCTTGCCGACGCCGCGGACGGTGCCCAGGTTGCTGTCGCCAACCCATCGCGGATACGTGGGCGCCCCGGGAACGTTTTCCGCGCCCTCGTAATTACCACGGTCCGTGCCGATCTTGAGGGCGGAAATCTCGGTCTCCACCCATATCTCGTCCGGCTTGAGGTTCTTTGTATCCAGCGGGTGTTCTTCTATGACCAGGTCACGGGGACCTCGGAGCATTGCGATCTTCATCTGCGAGACCTCTGATGCGGGTTTGGAAAGAGGCGGCCGGAGCCGAACTTTATGCTCCGATTATGGTACCACAAATAGGGTGCCTGGTAGCGTGTGGTACGATTGTCATCCGGAACGATTCGACCGCACGGAGCCTTCGGGAAATGCTTCAGCACGCCCGCCACCTTGTAAGGTCCATTGCATATAACAAGGGGAGCCTGGCGCACCCCGTCCGGGCTGCCGGACTAGCCCGCGCGTGGACACGGAACGAGGTCGCGTTCCTGCGGCGGACCGGCCGGCTGTCGAAGGTGCTTGGCACGTCCGGGAAGGAGCTTGAGCGGTGCTTCGAAGAGGCGAGGCCGGTGATGGAGTACTGCGCCGGCGAGCTGCGCAAGTACTCCACGGTCCTGCCAGGCCTGCTGAACCCGAACTACGGGCCCGTCATTTACGCGGCTATTCGAGTTCTCAAGCCTGAAGTAGTGGTGGAGACCGGCGTAGCCAGCGGCACTTCAAGCACGTTCTTCCTCAGCGCGATGGAAAAGAACGGCACGGGCAGGCTCTATTCGATAGACCTTCCGCTGCCCAACGAACAGCTCGTTCCCACGGAGCGGCGCACGGGCTGGCTCGTGCCGTCGCGGCTGCGCGAAAGGTGGGAGCTAACACTGGGCGACGCCAAGGTCGAGCTTCCCAGACTGCTGGACCGCCTGGGAACCATCGACTGCTTCTACCACGACAGCGACCACAGCTACGAGCACATGACCTGGGAGTTCTCCACCTCCTACCCCCGCATCCGTCCCGGAGGCCTGCTGCTCTCCGACGACATCACCAATAACGCCGCCTGGAAAGATTTCACGAAGAAGATCGGCGACAAGAGCGCGAAGATCAACCGGACGGGGGTGATGAGGAGGAGAGGGTAGCTAACTACCAACTACTAACTACTTACTACCCTCTCCTCACGTACAGCCCCAGCGGCGTGCCGCCGATGACGTGCACGTGGCCGTGCGGCTGCGACTGCATGGCATCGTGGCCGAAGTTGGACAGGATGCGAAACCCTCCCGGGCAGTGCTCCTGGCCCAGCCTGCTTGCCAGCTCGCCGATGCGGCCAAGGAGCGGCCCGCTGCCCCACAGCTCGGCCTGGCTCATGTGCTTGCGCGGGATGAGCAGGAGCATCACGGGGACCCATGTGAGGATGTTGCGAAAGACCAGGATGTCGTCATCCTGGTAGAGGACTCGCGCGGGCTCACGACCCGCAACTATCTCGCAGAAGACGCAGTGGGCTTGACCCGTCATCGGCCCTGGTCCGCCCGCCGGGGCGCGGCACGGCGGGCCGCCGCTCCGCGCTGGCCGTCCCGGTTCTTGTTGCGGTAGTCCGGCGCGTCCATCCTGACAAGCTGCCCCACAGAAGGGTCCTGCACGCGCGATCCGATTGGGCCGCGCTCCTTTGTGAAATCAATCATGCTGGTTATCACCGTCGGCAGGCGGGCGTTGTGGCGGTGGACAACGATCTGGTACAGCTTCTCGTTCGCCCAGGGGCTGCTATGCTCCTGCCCCAGATCGTCAAGGATCAACAGGGGTGCGTTTTTGATCTCGTCGAAGATGTTGTCGTAGGTCACCTTCGCTTCCGGGCTGAAGGTGTAGCGCAGATAGTCCAGGAGCTCGGGCACGAACGCGTAGAACACGGGCCGACCGCGCTTGAGTTGCTCCACCGCGATCGCCACAGCCAGGTGCGTCTTTCCGACGCCGGTCTCCCCAATAATCGTCAGCCAGCCGTCCGGGTCCGCCGCGTAGTTCCTGGCGACGCGCATTGCGTTATCAAGGCTGGCGCGCTGTTCGGCGCTCGGGTTGTTTCCGCGGCTGTCGAACAGCTCGAATGTCATCCGCTGGAGCATCTGGGGCTCGATGCCTCCGAGCCGCTTCGCCCTCGGCTGGGCCATACCCGGAAGCTCCAGTATCCGGCTCAGGCCCGGCGTCCTGATCCTGCTGACGATGTACCGGTCAAGCTCGTCCAGCGAGCCCGAAATGGTCATCACCGTCGGCAGCTCAAGGTCGAAGCGGTGGTTGACGATCTGCATCAGCTTCTCTTCCGCCCAGGGGGTCGTGCTGTAGTTGCCGATGCCGTCCAGAATGAGAAGAGGGGTGCTTTTGACCTGCTCGAAGAGCTGGCTGTAGGCAATCTCGCTCGTTGGGCTGAAGGTGGAGCGCAGGTGGTCCAGAAGGTCAGCCACGTGCGTGAACAGCACAATGTTGCCTTGCTGGATAACCCTGTTGCCTATGGCCGCGGCCAGGTGCGTCTTGCCGGCCCCATTCGGCCCGGTCAGCACGAGCCACCCTTTCGGGTCCGCGGCAAAGGCCAGCGCCGCATCGTACGCGGCGCGTATTTGCGGTTGCGGGGCGTCTTTGGCGCGACCGTCCGGGCAAAACGTCTCAAAGGTAAAGCGCTTCAGGTTACCAAGGTTGCTGTACCGCAAAAGCCGGTGGTGGCGCTCGTCCACGATCCGCTGCTGCTGGCAGTCGCATGCGATTATGCGGCCGAAGTCGTGGTGGCCCACCGGCACATCAGGCGTGAACCAGCCACGGCCGCCGCACCTCTCGCAAGTGGATACCGGCGGCTGAGATCCCTCCACCGGGGGAAAGCCGTCGCCGTTCGCCGGAGGCCTAATAGCGAGTTTTTTGAATATATCGCCCAGGTCCTGCATCGTCTCTGCCTTCTCGTCCTTCTCTGTCCCAACGGTCCAGGATTGCGGCAATGTACCGCCAGCTCCGCCTGTTGCTCGTCACCGCCGCCTTGAACGCGTCCCGTATCCAGGTCTCAGGGTAGGACTGCTCCGCCAGTTTCAGCTCTTCCGCAATCATTGGGCTCATCAGGCCGATGTTGTCCTCGTAGAGCTTGAAGATATTCGGCCGTGAATCTTCCGCGGCGTCTGTGTCGGCCGGCGACGCCGCACCGGACACCTGGGGCGACGGTGTTGTCCGCGGTAGCGCGGTGAGACCCTCCATAGCCCTGCGCTCGGACTCTGCATTCAGCATGAACACCTGGGTGCGCGCCCCGTCTATGGTGGCCGTGCCGGCGATGAACGTTCTCCTGGAGACTGCCTTCGCCATCGTCTCTTCAGCGCATCGCCTGGCAGACTCAGCCCCAGGCCCGAAGACCCTGAGGCAGGTCTGGTCTGTCATCAGGTCGTCAACCGTCAAATACCTCGGATACGTGCGCTTGTGGTGGAGCAGCCAGATTGCACGAAGCGTTACCTTCAACTCCTGAAGGTCGTCAATCTCCTCAAGCAGCTGGCCCAGAACGGGGGTCGGGACGGGCGTATACCTCGGCCTGGGCGGGAATCCCGCGAAAGCCATTTACGCGAACTCCCTGGACCGGTGTTGAAGAGTCGCATTCTCGAAGCGCACCAGGTCGTTCCTGAAGTACAAAGGCACTGTTCCCACCGGCCCGTTGCGGTGTTTCGCAAAGATTATCTCGGCGATGTTCTCGGGGAAAGGCTCGCTGGGGTGACTTTTTGCCCATTCGTCCCTGTTCATGTACTTGTCTTCGCGGTGAATGAAGGCGACCACGTCTGCGTCCTGCTCAATGGAGCCGCTCTCCCGGAGGTCCGAGAGCATCGGTCGGTGGTTGGGGCGCTGCTCCACGGCGCGGCTGAGTTGGGAGAGGGCGAGGATGGGCACGTCCAGCTCCCTGGCGACGCCCTTGATGGACCGGGAAATCTCTCCCATCTCCTGGACGCGGTTGTCCGTCCTGCCGGAGCCCATGATGAGCTGGAGGTAGTCGATTATCACGAAGTCCAGCCCGCGCTCCATCTGGAGCCGGCGCACCTTGCCGCGCATCTCGACAATGCCCTGGAAGGGCGTGTCGTCGATGTATATGGGCAGCTCGGAAAGCGTGCCGATAGCATCCAGCTCTCGCTGGCGCTCGGCCTCACTGAGCATGCCTATCCTCATGCGGTGGCTATCGACTTTGGCCTCGCTGGCTAGCAGCCTCACCGCGATCTGGCGCGCACTCATCTCCAGGCTGAAGATGCCCGTGACCATGCCTTGTTCCGCCGCGTTCCGGGCGATGTTGAAGGCGAGCGTGCTCTTGCCGAGGCTGGGACGGGCGGCGAGGACGACCATATCCGAGCGCTGCAGGCCGCCGCCGAGCAGCTTGTCCATATCCAGGAAGCCCGTGCTTACGGGGGCGAGGTGCTGGTCGCGCGCCGCGTCCAGGCTCGCCATCTCCTCCATGTACTGGTCCAGCACTTCTCGGAGCTGAACAAAGTCGCGTGTGCCTTTGCCTGTGCGCACTTTGAACAACAGGTCTTCTGCGCGCGACAGCGCCGCATCCGTATCGGCAGCGCCCTCGTAGCCGATCGCAGCAATGTCGCTGGCTGCCGAAATAAGCTGGCGCATCACAGACGTGCGCTGGACTATACCGGCGTAGTGGGCGATGTGGACGGATGTGGGGACCGACCGTACAAGGTGGGCCAGATAGGCCGCGCCGCCCACGTCCTCCAGCTTGCCGCGGAGGGCGAGTTCGTGTGCTATCGTCACCTGGTTGATTGCCTCGCGCCGGTCGAACAGCGTCAGGCACGCCTCGTAGCACCAGCGTGACTTGGCCATGTAGAAGTCGCCAGGCTTGATAAGAGACGTGACTTTGGCGAGCGCTTCGTCGTCGATGAGGATGGAGCCGACGACGGCTTCCTCGGCGACGGGATCGTTTGGTAGAAGACGTTCAGCGTACACTCAGTGTTAACCCCCCGGCACCGCTTGTCGCATCCGTCGCCGACGGCCTTACGCAGCCGTTCCTGACACACATGTTCTGCATCGGAAAGGCCAGAGCGGGGCTCATGTGTAAACCGTGCTCAACAAAAAGGAAAGGTTCGCAGGTAGATCGAGTGCGCCCGGACCAGGGCGTACGGCCTCGTGGCATACCAGTATCTTAGTGCTTCCCCGGAACTTCCTCAAGCGAGGAAGGCAGCAAAAAAGGCCGCCATTTGGGCGGCCTTTTCAGGCGAAACGGAGTAACGCGTTAGCTCTTCGGGGCCTCGGCTTCGGCGGCGGGCGCCTCGGCGGCGACGGCGACTGCCTCGGCCTCCGGGGCCGGAGCGGCCTCGCCCTCAGGCTTGGCTTCCTTCGACTTGAGGAACGTCTCAGCATCCATCGTCAGCGGGTGGACGACGACCCTTATCGTCGCCTTGACGTCCGCGTGGAGCTTGACAACCACGTCGTAAGAGCCAACTTCACGCAGCGGCTCCTTCAGGTCAACCACTCGCCTGTCGATGGTGCGCTCGATCTGCTTCGAAAGAGCTTCAGACACCACCGCGTTGGTAACAGAGCCGTACAGGCGGCCGCTTGCGCCGGCGCGCATCGGAATGCCGACCTGCTTGCCTTCAAGTTGCGATGCCAGGCCCTTCAGGTCCTGCATCGTCTTGACGCGCTCTGAGTCTGCATGCTTCTTCAGGCGCTCCACCCGGAGCAGGGCTTCGCGGGTGGCCGGTGTGGCCAGATTCTTTGGAATAAGGTAGTTGCGCGCGAAGCCGGCCTTTACAGTCTTGATCTCTCCGCCGTTGGCTACCCCTTGAACGTCTGCAAGGAAAACGACCTTCATTTCAAGATACCCCTGGGATTTGTTGCAACCTGCGAATTATAACACGGTAAGTGCCTGCGTTGACAAGTGCATTGAAAGAAAGCTAGAATCTCCTTTACGCTCAAATTTGAATAATACTCGGAAAGTGGTGTCCAATGTTGCGAATTCGCCTACGTCGCGTAGGTGCCAAGAAGAAGCCCAGCTACAGGATCGTCGTCGCGGACCAGCACGCATCCCGCAACGGCGCCTTTGTGGACCAGATCGGGCACTATGACCCTATGATCAACCCTCCCGCCGTCACCATAGATGAGGAAAAGACGCTCAAGTGGCTCCGCACCGGCGCGCAGCCCAGCGAGTCCGTCGCGCAGATCCTCAAGAAGACCGGTGTCCTCGAAAAGGTCAAGCAGGCCTGAGCCCCATGAAAGAGCTCGTCGAGTACATAGCGCGCTCGATCGCAACCCATCCGGACCAGGTCCAGGTAACAGAGGAGACCTCCGGAGGGAGGATAATCCTGCGCCTGACCGTTTCACCGGAGGACAAGGGCAAGATCATCGGGCGCGAGGGCACGGTGGCGCAGTCCATTCGCGCCCTCCTCCGTGTCGCCGCTGTAAAACAGGGTACGCGCGCGGTCCTCGAAATAGACTGACCTCTCCGCAATTGCCAGCACAAGACCAGCAACGCCACGGACCCGCGACCCCGCCCGACGGCCATATCGTCGTTGGGAAAGTCGTGAGTCCGTGGGGCATTTCCGGCGAGCTCAAGGTAGAGTCTATGACCGACGTGCCGGGCCGCCTTGACAAAGGGAGCCAGGTCCAACTGAACGGCCGCCCGGCCATAATCGTATCGTCGCGACAGGCCAAGGGACTGCACATAGTCGAGCTCGATACCGTGCCCGACCGCAACACGGCCGAGACACTTCACGGCGCGCTTCTCACCATTCCACAGGACCAGACCCCCAGGCTCCCTGACGGCACCTTCTACCACTACGAGATCCTCGGCATTGACGTCCGGACCGAAGGCGGTGAGCCGCTGGGGCAGGTCACGGAGATCATGACCACGGGCGGGAACGACGTTTACGTCGTGTCCGGCGCGGACAGCCAGGACATCCTTTTGCCCGCCGTCAAGGACGTTGTGCTGCATATCGACGTGGGCAAGCGCCAAATGGTTGTACGGCTCATCGAAGGGCTGCGGTAGCTTCCGCCGCTCCCGAGCCCCGTGCTAAAATTGTCCACGAGCCGATACAACGTTTACCAGGGCCACCCAGCCGCACGGGCCTGTATCGCCCTGCAAGGTAACAGAGTTTTCAGGAGACTCCCATGTCAGGTCACTCAAAATGGGCAACGATAAAACACGCGAAGGCAGCCACCGATCAGAAACGTGGCGCCCTTTTCACCAAGCTGTCCAAGGAGATAATCGTTGCCGCGCGCATGGGCGGCGGTGACCCGGAAGGCAACTTCAGGCTGCGGCTCGCGGTGCAAAAGGCCCGCGACAGCAATATGCCTGTCGATAACATCAACCGCGCAATCAAGAAGGGCACCGGAGAGATGAAGGACGGCGAAGTGCCCGTTGAGATGGTGTACGAGGGCTACGGCCCCGGCGGCATCGCCATCATAGTACAGGCCGTCAGCGACAACCGAAACCGCACCGTCTCCGACATTCGCTCCAACTTCACCAAGCGCGGAGGCTCCCTTGCGGAGAGCGGCGCGGTCTCCTGGCAGTTTGCGCAGAAAGGCGTCCTCACGGCGGACATCGGCAGCCCGGACAAAGCGGATGACATGACGCTCACGGCAATAGACGCCGGCGCAGACGACATCAATGCCGAGAGCACAACGCTCACTGTCTACTGCCCCCCGGAAACCATGGAGAAGGTGAGGCGGTCCCTAACCGAGGCCGGCGCCACAGTCTCGTCTGCGGAGCTCTCGATGGTCCCCAAAGTGATGGTGCCGATGGATGAGAAATCCGCGCTGTCAGCCCTGAAGTTGCTGGACATACTGGAGGACCTGGACGATGTCCAGAAGGTCTTCTCCAACGGCGACTTCCCAGACTCGGCGATAGAGCAGTACCGGAACGGTAACTAACAGGAAAGTCAAGAAAAGCTCAGGGGCACACACATGTGTGCCCCTTGTCATTATACGCGTCCCTGATAGCCGCGCGATTCATCGCGCGGGCTACGAAGCCGGCAGCATCGGATCAAATACACCTGACTGCGGAACCCTTCGGGAGGTCCGACATGCGCATCCTCGGAATCGACCCGGGGACATACAAAATGGGCGTCGCGGTAGTGGAGTACGACGGCGCGCGTTACAGCGCCCTCTATTTTGATGTAATCACAACGCCTTTGAAGCAGCCCCTGTCGCGCAGGCTGGACTGCATTTTTGAGCGCCTGACAGACATCGTCGACCGGTGGAAGCCCACCGAAGTCGCCCTTGAGGAGCCCTTCGCCGCGAAGAACATCAAGGCGGCGCTGGCGACAGGACAGGCCCAGGCGATCGCTCTCCTTGTCGCCGCCCGGGCCGGCCTGGACGCAAGCGTCTACGCACCGGCACAGGTGAAGCGTGCCGTAGTAGACTACGGCGTGGGAACAAAGGAGCAGGTCCAGGAGATGGTCCAGATAATCCTGGGCCTTGATTCCACACCAAAGTCAACGGACGCCGCGGACGCTCTGGCCGTAGCCATCTGCCACATCAACGGCG
Source organism: SAR202 cluster bacterium (assembly GCA_016872355.1). NCBI lineage: Bacteria > Bacillati > Chloroflexota > Dehalococcoidia > SAR202 cluster bacterium. Next base: position 50,001 of record VGZY01000010.1, read on the forward strand.
CACGGGCATCCGAAATTGAGATGCGCGAGTAACGCCCACCGTCAAAAGCCATTGTGATAACCTGTTCCAACATCCTGCAACTTCGGACTTGTCCCTCATGATAACTGGAATTGAAGGCAAGCTGGTGAACATCGGCATCGGCTGGGTGGAGGTCTTCGTAGGCGGCTTCACCTTACGGGTCAACGTGCCGGTTCCCATGGCGGACTCCGTCGGGGCGATCGGCGAGACTGTGAGGCTCTACACCTCGTTCCAGGTGCGTGAAGACGGCATGTCGCTCTACGGCTTCAGCAACACCGAGTACCGGCAGGCATTCGAGGCGTTGCTCACAGTTAATGGAGTCGGCAACAAGGTGGCCATGTCCGTCCTCTCCCGCCTCTCGCCGGAATCGCTTGCCGCGGCAGTGGCGACGGGCGACACGGATGCCTTCAAGGGCATCCCGGGTGTCGGCCCCAAGACCGGCAGCCGCATCGTACTCGAGCTCAAGGGCAAGCTCAACATCGAGCTCACTGCCGCGCCGGCGGCGGCGGGGGAGGGGGATGTTTTGCAGGCGCTTACGGCGTTGGGGTACACCGTAGCGGAGGCGACGCAGGCGGCGGCGTCAGTACCGAAGGGCGCGGGGTTGACATTTGAGGACAGGGTGCGCATGAGCCTGCAGTTCCTGGCGGGGCGGTAGCACAGCCATGGAGAGCAATCCTTACGATTCATGCGCGGACGTTTACGATGCCATCTACTCGTACGTACAGGATGACATACCCTTCTACGTGGAAGAGGCCGTCGAGTCCGTAGGGCCGGTGCTGGAGCTGGGGTGCGGGACGGGCAGGGTGGCTATTCCGATCGCCGAGGCGGGCGTGGAGGTTGTGGGGCTGGACTTTTCGAAGCAGATGCTCCAGGTAGCGCGGCGCAAAGCGAAGCAGGCGATGCCACGAGGCGAGAGCAAGCTGACGCTCGTGCACGGCGATATGCGGGACTTCTCTCTCGACCGCAAGTTCAAGCTCGTTATCATTCCCTTCAGGGGATTCCTCTCGCTACTCACTGTGGACGACCAGGTGAAGTGCCTGGAGACGATCAGGCGCCACCTTGAGCCGGACGGGCGGCTGATCTTCGATATCTTCGTGCCGGACCCGCAGATGCTGGCGCAGGACGAGGACATCGCCTACCACCTCAGGGACGTCGAGGACGGGGAGGGTGGGAAGATCGTCCTGTGGCACCAGACAAGGTACGACCACTACAGCCAGGCCATGTCCGTGCGGGTTACCGCGGACGTGGTCGCGCCCGGAGGGGACGTTTCCCGCCGCATCTACCGCGAATTCGACCTCCGCTACGCGCATCGCTGGGAGATGCACCACCTTCTCCGCACCTGCGGCTACGAAGTGCTTGACCTGTTCGGGGACTTTGGGATGTCGCCGTTTGAGGAGGGGAGCGAAGAGATGATATGGGTGGCGCGCGCCGCACGCTGAAGCCCGCGCGGGCATTCGAGCGGTTGGACGAGTTAGACGGGTTGGACGGGTTGGACGGGTTGGACGGCGGCCTCTTCAAAGGGTCTTAACATCCGCTTGCTAAAATACCCTCCTGAATGGCAGCCACGTTGTATCTATCGCTGGTGCATCGGATGCCGATGTACCAACCCACATTTTGCCGTTCAGGGGTCGTTTATGTCACGAAAGCACATATTCAGTCTCGCGTTGCCCTTCGTTTCTCTCCTGAGCATTATTGCCGTCGCCGCGTGCGGCGACGCCTCACCCACTGCCACGCCTACGTCCGAGCCTGCGTCGCCAGCGACGATTCCGCCTGAAGTTGCGACCCAGACGCCGGCCCCTCCCGCGGAGCCTACGTCCGCCGGCGCCCAGGGCTCCGCGCCGACGCAGACCGCGCGGCCGATCGACATCATGTCGCCTGCCCAGGCGTCCACGGCAACGCCGCCGGTCGTTGCGCCGTCGGCAACGGCCGCTCCCGCGCCAACGGCTGCGCCTCCGGTCCCGACGCCCACGCCGCTGCCCGCAGCGGTGGTGGACCAGATCATGGGGCACCCGGACGCCGTGGCGGCCGCCGTGGACCAGGCGATGAGCAGCCTTTACGAGCGCGTGCTGCCTTCAGTGGTCCACATCCGCGTCCAGCGGCGGACGACTTCCGGCGCGTTCGTGGACCTGGGCGAGGGCTCCGGCTTCGTTTGGGACAAGCAGGGCCACATTGTGACGAACAATCACGTTGTCAGCGGCGCAGCGCGCGTAATCGTCATTTTCCACGACGGCACGGAGGCGAACGCGACGGTGCTCGGCGTCGATCCTTATGCTGACCTTGCGGCGCTGAAGGTTGACCTGCCGGCCGAGCGGCTGACGCCTGTTGCACTCGGCGACGACAGCGAGGTAAAGGTCGGACAGATGGCGATAGCCATCGGCAACCCCTTCGGCCAGGACTTCACGATGACGAAGGGCATTGTGAGCGCCCTCGGCCGCACCATTGAGGGGCTGGTGGCATCGTACACGAACCCCGAGATCATCCAGACAGACGCGCCGATCAACCCGGGCAACTCCGGTGGGCCTTTGCTTGACAGGCTGGGGCGCGTGATCGGCATCAACACACAGATCATCAGCGAGACGGGCGGCTCGGCGGGCATCGGCTTCGCGGTGCCTGTGGACACGGCGAAGCGGGTGGTCCCCGACCTCATCTCGAAGGGCAAGTACGAGTACGCCTACCTGGGGATCAGCGGCGGCGACCTCTACCCGGAGCTGGCCGCGGCGCTGGGAGTGGAGACGACCCTCAAGGGCATCTACATGGAGCAGGTATTCACCGGAGGGCCGGCCAGCCAGGCCGGGCTGATGGCGACGACGATCACAAGCGACGCCCGCGGCAACCCGGTGGTCCGGCGCGGCGACATTATCCTGGCGCTCGACGGCGTGCCGATGAAGTCGATGAAGGACCTCAGCGCGCACATGGTCAGGCACCGCAGGCCGGGCGACACGGTAAAGGTCACGATTTTGAGGGCGAGCGGCATTACTGTGACCGTGGACGTGGTCGTTTCCGTGCGGCCGATATCGCAGCTGACGGACAACCATTAAGAGGCGCACGGGTGACGTGTGGGCGGAAGCCGTGGGCGAATGAAGTCAGGGCGGAAGGCGTGGGCGAATGGGGACGTGGGCGAATGTCCGGCATGCCCCTGGAACGTTGCCTGATGATGAGGCGGTCTGGCCCTGCGGCGTCGCCTGAACGATCCTTCGTCCGCCGCAGCGGACTCAGGATGACAAAGGTGGGGAGCGCCCCAGGATAGGCCTCCCCATTTTCCCCTCGCCAGAGGGGGGCAGTCTGGACTACAATATCCATGCGGCCATCTGTTCCAATTCCCTCGTTTTGCGCCACGGGAGAGCTGTCTCATGCCCCAGTTCAAGATCGAATCGCATTTTGTGCCAACCGGCGACCAGCCGCTTGCTATTGCGAAGCTGGTGGACGGCGTGGGGCGCGGCAACAAGCACCAGACGCTGCTGGGCGTTACCGGCAGCGGCAAGACGTTCACGATGGCGTGCGTCATCGAGCGCCTGCAGCGTCCTGCGCTGGTGATCGCCCACAACAAGACGCTGGCGGCGCAGCTCACGACCGAGTTCCAGGAGTTCTTCCCCACCAACTCCGTCGAGTACTTCGTCAGCTACTACGACTACTACCAGCCCGAGGCGTACGTGCCCCGGACGGACACATATATCGAGAAGGACTCCGACATCAACGAGCAGCTAGACAAGCTGCGCCATTCGGCGACGCGGGCGGTGCTGACCCGCCGGGACGTGATAATCGTCGCGTCTGTTTCTTGCATCTTCGGCCTGGGCTCGCCGGAGGAGTACCAGAGCTTCGTCGCGTACATCCGCAAGGGCGAGAAGCGCAGCCGTAACAAGCTGATGCGGCAGCTCGTGGACATGCAGTACGAGCGCAACGACATTGACTTCTCGCGCGGGAAGTTCCGTGTCCGCGGCGACACGCTGGAAATCCTGCCGGCGTACGAGGACGAGGTGGGCGTACGCATCGAGTTCTGGGGCGACGAGGTGGAGAGGATCACAACGCTCGACCCGCTGACCGGGGAGATACTGACCGACCGCGAGGACATCGAGATATACCCGGCGAAGCACTTCGTGACGTCCAAAGAGAAGCTGAACGAGGCGATCAACGACATCGAGAAGGAGCTCGTGGAGCGGCTGGCCGTCCTGAACGGGCAGGGGAAGCCGCTGGAAGCGCAGCGCCTGGAGTCGCGGACACGGTACGACATTGAGATGCTGCGGGAAACCGGCTACTGTTCCGGCGTCGAGAACTACTCTCTGCACCTTTCGCGCCGCCAGCCGGGGAGCACGCCGTACACCCTCATGGACTACCTCCCGGACGACTTCCTGCTGTTCGTCGACGAGTCGCATATGACGCTCCCGCAGGTGCGGGCGATGTACGGCGGCGACCGGTCCCGCAAGGAGGTGCTGGTGGAGTACGGCTTCCGCCTGCCGTCGGCGCTCGACAACCGGCCGCTCAACTTCGCCGAGTTCGAGGAGCGCATCAACCAGGTCGTATACGTCTCCGCAACGCCGGGGCCGTACGAGTACGAGCAGTCGAAGCACGTAGTGCAGCAGGTCATCCGCCCCACGGGGCTGCTGGACCCGATAATCGAGGTCAAGCCGACGAAGGGGCAGATTGACGACCTGCTTTACCAGGTGCGGGTGCGCGTGGACCTGGGGGAGCGGACGCTCGTAACGACTCTGACGAAGCGCATGGCGGAGGAGCTTTCGGACTACCTGAAGGAGGCCGGAATCAAGACGCAGTACCTCCACTCAGAGGTTGAGACGCTGGAGCGCACCGAGATCCTGCGCGACCTGCGGCTGGGCGTCTACGACGTGGTGGTGGGGATCAACCTGCTGCGAGAGGGGCTGGACCTGCCTGAGGTGAGCCTCGTGGCCATCCTGGACGCGGACAAGGAGGGCTTCCTGCGATCCCGGATGTCAATGATCCAGACGATAGGCCGCGCGGCGCGCCACATCGACGGTCGAGTCATCATGTACGCCGACAAGGTGACGGACTCGATGAAGGACGCGATAGAGGAGACCGACCGCCGCCGCGCGCTGCAGGAGGCGTACAACCGCGAGCACGGCATCACGCCGCAGGGCATCCGCAAGACCGTGCACGACATCACGGAGCGCGTGCGGATGATCGCGGAGACGCGCACGCCGTACGTCGTGAAGACGGACATCCCGAAGGACGACCTGCAGCGGCTGATCAAGGACCTTGAGGTCCAGATGAAGGAAGCGGCCCGCAACCTCGAGTTCGAGAAGGCGGCGCTAATCCGCGACCAGATACTGGACATCAAGAAGGTGATGGCGGAAGACCCGGTGAGGAAGTAGTCCGCAGATTTCACGGATTCAGGAAAAGGATTAAGGGTTTTTTGTTCCGTCTGGTATCGACGGTGAGGACGTGCGGGGCCATGTCCAGGCGGAGCGCAGGATGAAGGCCAGGAGCAGCACCTCGATTCCGATGGAGAGGCCGTAGAAGGACG
>VGZY01000011.1 GCA_016872355.1 SAR202 cluster bacterium
ACAGTGTGCTGTGCTTCCGATACCAGCGGACAGTGGCCGCGGATAACACGGTGAGCTTTGGTGGAGAGGACCTGCAGATCGAGCCTGACAGCGAGCGGAGCACATACGCCAGGGCGACCGTAGAGGTACAGGAGCGGCTGGACGGGCGCATCGTGGTCATGCACAAGGGGCGTGAGCTGGCCAGCACGGTTGCTCCCCTGAGGCCCGCAGTCCTGCGAGCAAGGCGAAGAAAAGCTCAGGCGGGCAAGCGAGGAGAGGGGCGTGCTGGAGACGGGTCCGTCTCCAGCACGCCCCTCTCCTCGCCCAAGGATCGAAAGCCGGCTCAAGATCACCCTTGGAGATCGAGACTGATTCAACCAAAACCAGTGGTACTGACAAAATCACTGAGCAGTAAGACTGACAAAGTCACTGAGCATTGACATAACTACAGAGGAGGTGCGAAATGCTGCGGAAGCTTCCCCTGCCCGTCATTGCGTTCATAATCATGGGCGGCGTGGCCCTGACGTTCTTCGGCATGGGCGTCTACGCCTTCGGCGGGGACCCCGCGGGCGGCAACTTCGCCATACTATGGGGCGCGACGCTCGTCCTGGGCGCGATAGGTATCGGCCTCTTGCAGGCAGACATGCGCACTCCCGGATACCTCACCCTCGCGGGCGCGGCGGTCTGCCTCGCATTGGCGCTGCTGGTGACGTATGTCCGGTGGGCAGTGCCTTAACCTGCTAGAATGCAGGCGGCGTACCGCAAGGGAGTCGAGGGAGTCGAGGGAATGAATTCCACACTGTGTGGCGGGGCGCCGGGCGTCCGCCTTCGCGGACGCGGGCAGGTGGGACCTGAGAAGTCGAACGTCTTACTAGATCGGAGCTGCCCCCACCGATTGCCGCACCCGAGCTTCGTCCAGATACAATACCTTCACTAAAAACACCGAGGTCAGCATGGTGTCGAAGACGATGCCTAGAGCGAAAAGGACCATGATGCCCTCGAAGGTAACAGTCCAAATGCCCGTGATGTAGGCCAGAAACGCGGCCACATAAACGGTGCCGTTTACGATGATGGACTGATAGGCGAGGTACATTGTCTTCCCCATACCGTAGAAGAACGCATCGGTAACCATGTTGAAGCAGAACAGAACGTAAGGAACGAAAAGCATGCCGAACGCGGTTACGGCGAATCTAACCGTATCTGAATCGTCATTGAGAAAGTGTGCGAATGGCGCATAGGCCGGTACGAGTGCAATCCACACCACCATAAATATAGCGACGGTCAGAATTGCCGTGTGCCACAATCGGCGAACGTGATTTATGTCTCCCTAGGAGTTGGCTACCAGGGCCTTGGCAGAATCGGCAAACACCAGAATAGGCACAAGCATGAAGCTCCATAGGATATGCATCGCCAGGTAGTACCCCCCGATCTCCGTTGCGCCGATCGTGTTGATAAGCATGATGACCATGAAGAAATAGAAGACATTACGCACTAGGCTGTCCAACCCGCTGCCGGCCCCAACCCGTACGAATTCCCTCATACCGTTGAACGTGGGTCTTGAAAACGCCTGCGCAAGCGGGATCTTCAAGTTGAATGACAGTAACACCACTCCAATCAGGAATAGCAGAGCGCTAGATATGAGGCTGGACCAAGCCGTACCGGCCACGCCGAGATCCAAGGAAAAAGAATGGCCGGCGAAGAAGAGCGTATCGAACACGAACAGAAGCCCGATGTTGGCGCCGGCCATAACCAGCACGAGCGCGCGCTTCCGCAGGGATTCGAAAAGAACGACCATAGCAGCCGAGAGCAGGCTTGCCTTGAGCAGGTGCTCAGGAGGAATGGAAGGCCGGCCTCCGGCAGCGTACATCTCGTTGAAGGTGGAAGACAGTCTTGCAAGGGCGGCATCTGCAAGAGGCTTGATCTTCCGGATGGGATGGTCCTTCGGGACAATGGCGTCAGGGGTGACTGCAGTCAGCATCATCGCTTGCCGGGCAGCTTCTTCGCGCATCTCGCTCTCCGAAGATCAGGCTGCTTGCAGTCTATCTGTTCCTAAGGTATTTTTCAGCCAGGAAAGCAGGGTGTTTTTCAACACCCGACTAGTCCGAGCGCATGGCGAACTTCTGGCCCTCCCGGGGCTATGGTACAATCCGAGCTAGTTGTGATGGAGGGGTGTTATGCCGACACGGGTAAGGACATCACGCGACTTAAGAACGCGCCCCACCACGTCCGCGGACGCAGCGTCCAGGCGCGTCCCAATGAAGACCGCCCGAAACATCCGCCGCGGCCACCTTATCAAGGGCATCCGCGAGATCAACCGAATCGACTGGGACCCGTTGGAGAAGCTCGTTGCCGACGGCCAGCGCGTCGCCGAGTTCCAGAGGTTCAACCGCGAAAACCAGTTCTTCGACTACCTGAGCCGGGTTGAAGGCCTTCTGCGTGAAGTCCGCGTGCGCGAGCAGGAGATGCAGCGGACCAACGAAGAGCTGCTCGCCATCAACGAGGAGCTGCAGAGCACGACCGCCGAGCTGAAGACGACGACCGAAGAACTCGAACAGTCCAACGCCTACCGCAAGCGACTGACAGACCTTCTCCCCGACCTCCTGGTGACTGTGGACGTGGGCGGGAGAATCACCGAGACGAACAAGGCAGCGGAGCGGATCTCCGGGTACTCTATTGCGGAGCTAATGTCCCGCCGACTCCAGGACCTCTTCGCGGAGTCCGAGCGCGCCGCTCTCTTCATCCAGCAGGCCGCCAGCGGCACCGACGTAGCCAGCTACGAGCTGGAGTTCGTCACCAAGGCCGGCAAGCGCATCCCCGTCTCCTTTACTGCCGTCTCGCTCGTTGAGCCGGAAGGCGGCATACGCGGAGTGCTGGGCATCATCCGCGACATCACGGACCAGCGACTGGCGCAAGAGACCCTCAGGTACAGCGAGGCCCGCCTGCGCGCCGCCATGGACAACATGGCGGACGGCGTCATCATCATCGATAGCTCAGGCATTATGAACTCGTTCAACCTGGCCGCCGAAGAGATCTTCGGTTACGAGGCTGCGGAAGTCGTGGGCCAGAACCTCAAGATGCTGATGCCCGAGCCGTACCACAGCAATTACGACGCCTACATAGCCAACTACCTCAAGACCGGCGAGCGCAAGATGATCGGCATAGGGCGCGAGGTGATTGGCCGCAGGAAGAACGGCAGCACGTTCCCGCTGGAGCTCGCGGTCGGCGAGATCTACGTCGGGAACGAGCATATGTTCATCGGCGTCGTTCGCGATATCACCGAGCGCCGCAAGGAGCAGGAGGAACTGGCCAGGCAGGCGGAGGCACTGCGCCGTTCCAACGAGCAACTTGAGCAGTTCGCTTACGTGGCATCACACGACCTTCAGGAACCGCTACGCATAGTCACGGTGTATACCAAGCTCCTGGCCGAGCGCTACAAGGGCCGCCTGGACAGTGACGCGGATGAGTTCATCCAGTTCGCCGTCGGAGGCGTCGACCATATGCGGAACCTGATCAACGACCTGCTCCTGTACTCGCGCGTCATCTCCCAGGACCGGTCGCTGAAGGCCACGCCCTGCCAGACCGCTGTGGAGCAGGCCATGGCCAACCTGCAAATGGCCATCGAAGAGTCGGCCGCTCAGATCACCTTCGACCCGTTGCCCGTTATCAACGGCAACCCCACGCAGCTAGTCCAGCTCTTCCAGAACCTGTTCAGCAACGCCATCAAGTTCAGGGGCCAGGAGAAGCCTCGTATCCACATATCCGTCCGCAAGAGCCTGAACGAATGGACCTCCATCGTTAAAGATAACGGCATCGGCATCGCTCCAGAGTACCACAACCGCATCTTCCAGATCTTCCAGCGCCTGCACGGGAAGACCGAGTACCCCGGCATGGGCATTGGCCTTGCCATCTGCAAACAGATCGTGGAGCGCATGGGCGGCCGCATATGGTTAGAGTCCGAGATGGGCAAAGGCGCGGCGTTCATGTTCACCGTCCCGGTTGATGAGCAGCTCCAGATGAAGGGCCGCGTACCACGCCCGCTGTCGAAGGGCTGACATGCTGGTCAGGGATACCGGCGAGTTCGCGCTTATAGATAGGCTCGCGAAGGTCATCGCCGCAAGACAGGCAAAGACGCCGGCTTCCGGGCACCGTCTCGAGGTGGGTATCGGCGACGATGCCGCCGTGTGGTCCGGCCCCGCCGGGGCGACAATCGCGACCACCGACACGATGGTGGACGGCGTCCATTTTCTCGAGGGCGAGGTGGAGTGGCGCGACCTCGGGTGGAAGTCGATGGCCTCCAACCTGAGCGACATCGCGGCCATGGGCGGCGCTCCCCTCTACGCCCTGATAACGCTTGGACTGCGCGGGGACCTGCCCGTAGACGGAATCGCCGCGATGTACGAGGGGATGCTGGACGCGCTCGACGCGCACGGCGGCGCCATCGTTGGCGGGGATATCGTCTCTTCGCCGGTCTTCTTCATCACCGTCTCCCTCACCGGTGCGGCGCAGCTATCACCCGCAGGCGCGCCGCTGCTGCTCAGGCGGGACGCAGCCCGCCCGGGCGATCTCATCGCCGTGACCGGCCCACTTGGGTGCTCGGGCGGCGGCCTGCGGGTTGTGCTGGAAGGCCTTTCGCTCGACCCCGCGACATCGGCGCACCTCCGCGCCGCGCACTACCGGCCGACGCCACGCGTGCGGGAGGGCGCGGCGCTCGCCAGGCATGGCGTACTCGCGGGCATGGACATCAGCGACGGCCTTTTCGACGACCTGGGAAAACTGTGCCGCACGAGCGGCGTCGGGGCCCGCGTCCAGGCATCGAGCATCCCCATCGACGACACCCTCCGCTCAGCCTTCCCGGACCACTGCCTGTCCCTCGCCCTCTCCGGAGGAGAGGACTACGAGCTGCTTGTTGCCGCCCCAGCCAGGATTATTGAGTCCGTGATCAGGGCCGGCAAAGTGCCGTTGCACGTGATCGGGGAGATTGTCTCCCGGGAGCAGGGCGTGAAAGTACTCGGCCCTGACGGGCAGGACATTTCGCCCCGCCGAGGTGGCTGGGACCACTTCGACAAGAGATAAAACCGACCCGTCAGACCCGTCCCCCAAACCACCCCGGCGGAGAAGCAACTTGGACCGCGTAACCATAGAGATACGTACTGATGGGGAGATTCGCGCCAGCGAGATAATCGCCGACCTGCGCGCCGCCGCTGAAACGCTCTATTTCCCTATGAAGCTGGTGGGGTTCTGGGACTATCGGCAGCGCCTGCACCTGTGCCCGCACGAGGAGCGCCGCCTGTCCTGCCCTCACGTCCTCCCGAAGGAAGACCCCGCCCACGTGCCGTACGAGACGACCGTCCAGCGCGACCGCAAGGGCAGCCTGGCCATCGACTTCCCGCATGCCGGGACAGTGGTGTACTTGCGGTAGGCCCGGCGCCCGCCCTTGGGCAAACGGGGGCGTTCTGGTAAGATGCACTCCGGGCTGGCGCACTGCCCAGCCCCACAATTCGATTCCACCGAGGTTTGCCGTGAGCAAGTACTACGACGAAGCCCCCATTCCCAAGGAGCTGCGACGCAACTTCAACGTGTATGACCGCATCAAGAAGATCGGCCTGGACCTGGGCACGTTCGAGGAGAACGTAACCTCCATCGCCGGCTCAGGCATTGCGCAGGCCGTCGTGCACGACTCCGGCCTCGTGTACCTGTCCGGCTCCTCCGGCGGCAAATACCCGATGAACGACGATGAGGACCGCATCAAGCACGGCCAGGAGGGTTCGCGGGATGTGGCGGACAAGCTCATCAAGAGGCTGCACTGGACGCTGGCGGCCGGCGGCGAGGGCGACCTGAACGACGTGCTGTACACGGTGAAGGCGCTGAGCATGATCGTCTCCCCCGGCGGCGGCGCGTTCGGCAACGCCCCCAAGGTCTCCAACGGCTTCTCGTTCCGCTGGCACTCGGTCTTCGGCGGCACAATGGGCGATTTCTCCACGAACGGCACGGACTCCGGCGGCTACGCGGGCGTGCACGCCCGCAGCGCCATGGGCGGCTTCGACGGCAAGTTTTCCGCGGAGCCGGAGATTATTGTGGCCATTCCGCAGGCCCTGGCCCGGGACATCATCATGAACCGCGGCTGGCTCTTCCCGCTCGTCCCGTCCATGCTGGACAAGGTGAAGGCAAAGAAGAAGTAGATTGCGGGGCGATTGACGGCACAAAAGTAGTGGGCGGTCGGCATGCCGACCGCCCACTGGCGTCTTCCAATGGTCGTCGTTGTTTACTGACGCACCCAGGGCATGAACTCCCGCCACTCTTCGAGGATATTCCTGTGGTGGAACATGGAATATAGGTCTGGGCGGGGTGGGCCGGGTTCCCTGAGGAGCTTCATGTTGGCTTCGGCGGGGGTGCTACTGGCTTTGCGGTGGTTGCAAGGTATGCATGCACTGACGACGTTCTCCCATACGTGCGGCCCCCTGCGGGACCTCGGCACAATATGGTCGAGGGTCAGGTTCTTGCTCTGCTTGCCACAGTACTGGCAGGTGAAGTTGTCGCGGTAAAAGACTGCCCGGCGCGAGAGCTTCCTCTCCATCATGGGCTTTTTGACCATGTACATCAGCCGTATAACGGAGGGTACCGTGTAGGCCTGGCTGATAGTATTAATATGCCCCCGACCATTCGACATCAACTCCGCTTTGCCTGCATCGAGCAGCACAATTGCGCGCCTCGCATTGCATACGTTGAGAGGCTGGTAATTCTGGTTCAGTACCAGTACTGGGGCGTCGGTTAGCATATCCTCTGTTGTGGACTCAGGCCGTTCGCCGGCCCGTCTGCGGCTTATTTGTCTATATTAGTTTCCAGTATTTCGAGTGATGCTTTGAAATCCGAAGGCACAAAGCCCAGGGTGTTCGCCGGCAACGCGAACGCTATGTCGATAAACATTGAAACCACCTGCGATCCGGTCAGCGTGCCCTCAAGTCCCGACCGCGCGCTTTCTATGCGGGCCACCTGGCCTTCGATCTGCGACACCTGGGCGTTGCCGCGGATCTCCTCCGGGATGGCCGCAAGCACGTCGTAAGTCTCGAAGTCGTAGGTGAGCCGCGCGAGCCCGATGATCAGCGCGCCGCCGATGGCGCCGCCGATGACCAGGCCGAGCACAGCCCCGCCCGCGCGGTCAACGACCACGGACATCCCCAGGGTGAAGACCTTCAGCAATAGCCTGACGACCCTGGCCACCAGCCCCACCGCCACGACCACGGCGATCATGATGACCGAATAAGCGATCGTTGTCACAAGCGTATCATTCTTGATATTTGACGAGAGCGCCGCGCCAAGGTCGTCCGCAAACTGCCCGGCGATCAACCACCCGATAAGGACTCCGAGCGCCATTATTGCGGCCCCAATCAGACCGAACCGGAAGCCCACGAACGCGGCCACAGCCAGTACCGCCAGGAGAACGATATCAAGCCAGTTCACTCTTCCTCCTTGAAGTCGGCGAGGGTGAGCTCAGCGCGCCTTTACGCGGCGAATCTGGGTCAAGTCTACCATAGGGCTATTTCCTAACGAAAGTTCTTTATGTTAATAATCGCTCCGGCGCCTCAACCAAGTCTACAAACGTCTCCGCCAGGGCGAAAACGCTGGAGCTCCGGTCTCCCCCAATGCTCTGCCGCCAGATATCCCGCTGGTAGGGCTCGCCCTCTATGGACCTGCCGTCAATGGCAATAAACGCACCCTCTGTGAAATACAGGAGGGAAAAGACGTCGCGCGGGACTTCATCCTTCGGCCAGTATCCGCTCATGATCACTGGAGGCAGCATCTTCGTCCATGTCGCAACTATCCGATGGCCCGACGTGCGGATTCTCCACGACGGCGCAGAGCGAACGTCGCCGGTCCGAAGGAAGACGGCGTCCACAACCGGCAAGTCATGTCCGTACGGGGGGGTGGTTTGCCCCTTTGACGAGCTCTTCAAGCGCGAACCTGGCTACAACGTGGTTATCCGTGCATATAGCTTTGAAGCCGTTCTTCCCCGGGATGTACACCCATGCCACATCGCCGTTTCCTACCTCGCTGTACGCTGTGTGGTAGAGGCTCACCATGCCGCTGTTAGTCTCTTCCCCTGGCCGCCGGATGTATGCGATCCAGTGCTCGCCGGTCCATTTGATGCGGCCGGTCTTGACGATATTGGACATTGGCGGACCTCCGGTAAACAGGATGGCTAGATTCTTCACTGGATTGTGCCATAATACAGACCAAATGTAACTTACTCCGACCCCGCGAGGCGAGTGTGCGGATAGAGAATTACACAAAGCGCGGCCGCAGAATCTGGTCCATCTGGTTCTACCTCTCGGGGTGGTGGGTCATTGCGATTATGGCCGTGCAGCTCACGTATCTCACCGCCACGCAGGGTCCCCTCTGGGACGCCCTTATTGCGGCCGCGCTGATGGCCGTTTCCTATGTGGTGGCAGGATGGTTAATCCTCAAGCTCATCGTTAAGCCCTGGCAGAAATGGGACGTGACGTTGCAGGGCGAAGAGCGCCATATGCTCCAGGTGACGGTGCACCCGGCAGCCGGGGACTACGACGTCACCTACAATGGCCTGCCTATACGGAAGGGCAGGAGCCTGAAGGTAGCCTTCGACGGCGGGGAGCGGATTCAGCTGCCCATACCGGACCTGGCGCAACACAAGTTCTCTATGGTGCTGCGCACCCCGTGGTTCGCCAGCATGAGGCTGTCTCTTGAGATGGACGGGAAGCGCCTGGCCCAGATCTGATTACGAAAACTTTCATACCGCAATGCGGGGTGGTATACTTCGCAAGGCGATTTTTTGTGGGCAGTCACCAAACATCCGGAGGATACGATTCGATGTCCCTACCCAATTCCACGCCGGGCCCGTGGGCGATCAACGAGAAGAGCCCGCACAGGATCACCGGCCCCAAGAACGAGACGATAGCCACCATATTCGGCGGCAAGCTCGGCATAGATACCCAGCGGTACAACGGTCGGCTAGTCTCGCTCTCCTGGTCCATGTACGACCTCCTCTCCAGGAAGGCCGCCGGCGGCGATAAGCAGGCCAAGGCCATCATAGACAGCATCAAGAAATAACGGAGCCAATCCTTTGAGCAAGTCTCACGTAACCCCCGGTCCCTGGAAGCTTGAGGGCAAGAACCCAATACGGGTAACTGCGGCCAACGCCGGAAACCTGGCCACCATGTTCGGCGGACTGCCGGACGATCCCGAGCAACTGGCAAACGCCAGGCTCGCAGCGAATGCCTCAGTCATGTTCGAGTACGTAGAAAAGCTGGCCGCCGCCGGCGACCCCGAGGCCAAGGCCATCGTCGACCGGTTCAACGCTCCAGTACCCTGATCGGCCGGTCAAAAGCCCTTACTAAAGGCGTCCCATTGTCCGGGACGCCTTTGTTTTTACCAGGAAGCGATTAGTCCAGCCTGACTATCCTCCTCCTCTGTAAGTGCGCCATCCCCGCGTATTTTCGCGATACCGTTTCATCGTGTGCCGTGCTAAGGTATTCCTATGGCTCGTTTACACGTTGTAAATAGGGCACAAACAACGGCGACCCCGAGGAAGCGAATTGAACGGCGGCAAGAAATTATGGGTCGGGTTCGGGCTTAGCGCCCTCTTCCTGGCCCTATTCCTCTTTACCCTTGACCTTGAACACCTACTTAACGCCCTCGCGGACGCTAACTACTGGTATGTCATCCCCGGCATAGCCCTCTACCTTGTCGCGGTAGGTTTCCGAACGCTTCGCTGGCAGTGGCTCCTGCGCCACATCAAGCCCATACCGGTGGCCCGCCTCTTCCCCGTCGTCGTCGTCGGGTACATGGCCAACAACCTGCTCCCGATGCGCCTAGGCGAGCTGGTGAGATCGTACTACGTTGGAGAGCGCGAGCAGGTCAGTCGTACTTCTGCTCTTGTGACTATCTTCATAGAGCGCCTGCTGGACGCTCTCACCCTGCTGCTCTTCATTTGCACCATCGCCATATTCGTGTCGCTGGACACCGTGATTGAGGTGCTAGCCGCCGAGCTGAGCATCCCCTGGCCGCTCCTGATCGCGGCCGGCAGCCTCCCCTTCGTAATAGGCTTCGGCGGCCTGATGCTGATCGCCTTTGCGCCGGGCAGCGCCCGGTCGCTGGCGCGTCTCCTTATTCGCCCTCTGCCCGCGCGTTTCGAAGAGACGGCGATGCACATCGTGGACATGTTTCTCCAGGGGGTTGAGTCCCTGCGGAAGCCGACCGACATCCTGGTCCTCTTCCTGATGTCGCTCCCGATCTGGATATTCGAGGCCGGGCTGTTCTACATGATCGGCTTCTCTTTCGGCCTGCACCACCTGTACGACAGCCAGCTCGAAATGATCGTCGCGATGGTGCTCGTTACCGCCATCGCCAACATCGGCAGCTCAATACCCGCCGCGCCCGGCGGCGTGGGCCTGTTCGAGATCATCGGCACGTACACCCTCGTCTGGCTGCCTCTGGCAGCGGTGGACAAGGAAGTGGCCGGCGCCTACATTGCGGTTGTTCACGCATGCCTGCTCATCCCCATGATCGGCCTGGGCCAGGTCTTCCTCTGGGCGCAGCACGTTTCCCTCAGAAATCTCACCAGGGTCGGCAAGCAGGCGGTTACGGAAGGAGAAGAGGCAAGATGAGAGTCGGCATCATCGGCGCCGGGGCGACGGGCCTGACGGTGGCGTACCGGCTGGCGCAGCAGGGCCACGACGTTGTGGTATACGAGCGCGCCCCATTCATCGGCGGGCAGGCCTCGACTTTCGACGTTGCAGGCGCGCGCCTGGAGCGCGGGTACCACCACCTCTTCACGAATGACACCGATATCATCGACCTCATGGGAGAGATCGGCATCGGCCATCAGATGAAGTGGTTCCCCTCTAAGGTGGGCACTCTGTATGACGGGAAGATCTACAACTTCGTCACGCCGATAGACCTTCTGAAGTTCAAGCCGCTCAAGCTCCAGAACCGCATCAAGCTGGGACTCGTCACCCTCAAGCTGCGCCGGCAGAAGGACTGGCGCAAGCTGGAGGGCGTTACCGCGGACGAGTGGCTCCGCAAGAACGCGGGGAAGAATATTTACGACGTATTCTGGGGTCCTATGCTCCGCGGCAAGTTTGGCGAGGACTTCTACAACCAGATCGGCATGGCGTGGATATGGGGTAAGATCAACACGCGTTTCGCATCGCGCGGCAAAGGCATGTCCAAGGAGATGCTGGGATACCCCATCGGCAGCTTCGGCGAGATATTCGACGTGCTAGCCGACAAGATCAAAACGCTCGGCGGCGAGATACACATCAACCACGCTGTAAACCGCGTCATAGTTGAGAACGGGCGCGCTACGGGCCTTGAAATCTCCCCTGAAGGGCGCGGCGACAGCTTCACGGAGAAGTCCGATGCCGTAGTCTCGACGACTCAGAACTACATATTCCAGAAGCTGGCGCCGGAGCTTCCCGAGGACTACCGCGCAAAGCTGGACAGCGTCAAATACCTGGCCGCCGTGCTTCTCATCATGGTCCTCGACCGCCCGCTCTCGAAGGTGTACTGGCTGAACGTTTCAGACCGGTCAATCCCATTCGTGGGCGTCATTGAGCAGACGAACATGATCAATCCCAAGCACTACAGCGGCAAGCACATCGTGTACCTGACCAACTACGTCACCCGCGAGCACCCGGTTTACAAAATGACGCACGAGGAGCTGCTTACCTTCTACTTGCCTCATCTCAAGAAGATCAACCCCGGCTTCAACGCATCGTGGATAGAGACCAGCTACCACCAGGCGGTTAACGCCGCGCAGCCCATCATCGGCGTAAACTACTCGCAGCGCCTGCCGGACAACCGCACGCCCATAGCAGGTCTGTACCTTGCCAACACGACGCAGGTATACCCGGAGGACCGGGGCACCAACTACAGCGTACGCATGGGAAACAAAGTGGCGAAGATGGTTATGGAGGACGGCACAGTCGCAGATGGTGGCAAAGTGCAGGTCGGCGCGGAAAAGCAGTCGGCCTAAGTCTCGATAATACGCCGCCATTCGTTGAATCTCGACGGCTCCAGCCGCTCCAGACCGGGAATCCTGTCGAAGCCGGTGTCCGCAGAGACTATCCTCCTGGCGCCCAAGCGCTTAATTACCGCCGCGTGCAGCAGGTCGCGCGACTGAACATCCGGCAACGTGTCTGCCAATTCGGCGGCCAATTGCACGTCCCGGTAATGTACCGGCTCCACCCGCCCCTCCATCAGGTCTGCAAACGCGGCCATTACCTGGCGGCCTTGAGCCCACCTGCGCAAGGACATAGCTCTGTGCATGATCTCTTGAAAGACCTCTACGTCCGTTACGAAGGACGCCGGGTGCTCGGCGGCGAGAAGTAGAATCAGCCTGCACGGCTCTTTCAAAGGGTGTTCGCCGCCGGCCGCGTATAGAGGTATGTTGGTATCAAGGAAGACCAGGGTCATGAGCAGCGGCGAGCTCCTTGCTGAGGGTTTCCGGGTCCGGCAAGTCTTCGAGATTCATCTCACCCAACTCAAACGCCGCTCGCAGCCTGCGAGCTTTGAGAGAGTCCTCATAAGCCCGGTCTATTAACTGCCGTACGAGGTCTGATGCCGGTGTGCCGTGTTCTTCGGCCAGGACCTTGAGTCGCCGACGATGCTCGACGTCAAGCCTGACTTCAAGTCGTTCAGTAGCCATGAGAGGGCCTCCTCACAACATTGTACGGCAAAACTATGCCGTACACCAACGTCCGTACACCACCCAGCAGCACCACCCATTCTAATTGTCGTTCCTAATCGGCATAATAGTCCCCACACTAATGGGGAGATTGCTCCTATGCTTCACATGGTCATCGCCACGCACGGGCCGGAGACATGCTCGTACGCTTCAGAGAAGATACGCATACTCGCCATTGAAAGCGCCAAGCGCGTCGACGAGAGTGCCAGGGCCAAGGGCTGCAAGATCGTAGGCGCCTGGTCCAGCCGCGCCAACCACTCCCTTTACGTGGTCATCGACGGCCCCAACGCTCACGTCGTGGAACAACTACTCTTCGACCTGCGCTTCCACGAATGGCAGAGCACTACAATCCAGCCGGTATTCGATATGTCCGAGGCCGCGGGCGGGCTAGGAAACTACAACGTCCTGGGGTAGGTCCGTGGGTTAGCTCGGATGAATCTAAGACGGCCCTTACTGGTGGGGCTGCCTGAGGCGGAATGCGCAGCACCTAAACACTGCGTTGTCCTTTTGCCACGATCAGGGATTGGGCCAACCGGCCGCTCCAATGGAAGTGCAACTCGTGACGGGCCCGGGTGCACCCGAGATAGAGCAGGCGTGTGTCAAATTCTTCGTCCAAGTAATTACTGTCATTCACTCCTGCAAGAATGACCGCATCAAATTCCAGACCCTTTGCCACGATGACAGGCCCTACGACGACCTTAGAACGCATAGGTTCGCCGGATTCAAGGGTGGTCACATCCTCTACCCCACAAGCTGTCAGCCCTTTTGCGATAACTCCCCGATCCCGGGCCCACCTGTGAAGGACTGCAACCGTCACATCCCGACCGGGCCGAAGAGACTGGACTTGTTTGGCTATCGCTGAAATCATGGCCTCATTGTTCGGGGCCATCACAAACGTCGGCGCCAAGCCTTCGCGGTGATAGGCCTCCGGCGGATTGCTAGACCCTCCAGGTAGCTGCCTGAGGATGCGATTAGCGAATCTTGTTATTTGTGCAGTGCTTCTGTAACTGACGGGACTCTCATACTGAACGTACTCCGTTCTCTGGAAGAGGGTCGTTATTTCCCGCCACTGTTTAATGCCACGATGCGGAAACAATGATTGCCGGATGTCCCCCATGATCGTAAACGACCCATTGGAGGAATCCTGCTTGAGCAGCAGTATCTCCATCGGCGACACATCCTGAGCCTCGTCCACAACTATGTGTTGGAACCCCTGCTTGGGGTGTAGATTCAGGAGCCGATCCAAGTACAGTAGTGCAGGTAGATCTGTGGAGTTGAACGGTTCCGCGTCATTTCCGATACTCATTGCAAGCGCCGCCGCCAAATCGCTGTCCACGCTTTCCCGGCCAAGACTAATCAGTCTTCCGGTATTCTTTAGAAATCGACGGTATTCCTGCGCAAATCTGAGTTGTGGCCAGAAGGAAGCAATTGCGTTTTCAACTATTGGAGCCAGATCGATTCCGGTCCTCCCTAGCCCTGCTCGTTTCTGAAGCGCGTTGACTGCATCATTCGCAAAAACGCGACGCGCACTATTCCACGGCCGATTTAAGGCTTCGCGGGCCAATTGAATAACATCCGCCTTTGGCAGAACTACTTTACGGTTCAACTCGGTGGTGGGGGCCAAAATGCTGGTGGCACCCTGCAAGACGTCTCTTTTCCGTTCATCAACGAAGCGCTCGAGCAACTCGGCCATGGCACGCGAACCTTTGTAGAGTTCGGCCCTTTCCTCCAATTGAGTCGGTTTTCGGTTCCTTGTCACCAAGCCATGAATGTGTCTGTCAGTCTGTGCAATAACCGTGCTCTCGGAGAGCCTGCTCTCCATCCAATCACGCAAAGTCATCTGCCTAATATTCCTGTGGCCCAGAGAGGGCAACAGATTGGTGACGTATTTCAGGAAGGCAACAGTCGGCCCAAACATAATGACATTTTGGGCCTCGGGCCGCGCGTTCTTGCCAATCTCGCTGTGGGGGGGAGAGCAGGTAGGCTATCCTATGCAAGCCCACCACGCTCTTTCCACTCCCAGCGGCCCCTTGGAGCACGACGACAGGCGTGTCTCCCGCTGATATATGCTCGTATTGGGCTGGCTGAATCGTTCTGACGACATCGGTTAGTTCTGAGCCACCAATGCCACTAAGAGCTACCTCAATAGATGACGGCGGGGTCTTGCTTTCGATCGCCTGCGTCAACGTTGGAGGCATCAGCCGGAAAGGTCTATCACCGAGGTCAGCTTTGATCGTTCGATTTGGAACTGTCTTCTTAGTTCAACGGCCCCGCCATGGTACCCGTTGGGACTTTGATAACCTTCAGCGCCTTCCTTGTGCCATAGAGCCGCAACCGGCGCCGTCCAACTGTGCACCTCATTAAGAATGCCAAACTTGCCAATGTAGAACCTCCCCGGCGCTTCGCGCCCATTCTCACGGAAATCTACACGTCCATGAAACGGAGCAGGTCGCGCCATCTGCAACTCAAGCAAGGCCTTGTCGTTGAGGGACTGTATGCCCCGCGCGCCCTGCACATACGCAGCGTGAGCGGGGGTGCGGGCATATATCTGCCCCCACAGTTCTGTCTATGTGTTCTATAGTGCGTTGCAGCTTCCGCCTTTCCTCTTCGACTTCATGCTCCGGCACTGAGGTCACGGTTACGCCGCGCGCCATGAATCGCCTCCTTGCTGACCACATACAGACCGATTGAAAACGATGCAGTTAACATATGGCGAGCATTTTAGTTTCTAGTTTACGAAATTTGCAAGATTCTCGTACGACGGTTGAACATTACATTCGATTGTTGGTGCAATTCGCTTGTGCTATCATTGTGATAATTTTAGCAAGCGACAGAGGCCAGGCCTTTGACCGTAGCAAATACCTCCAACGAAGCCCTCAGGGAACGCATTCAGAAGGCGATCACGCACCAGAAGCGGCCTACCGTAACAGTTCTCTCCTCCCTGCTGGCGGTCCAGGATGAGATAGGCTACATCCCCGACGTTGCGATCGAAGAGGTCGCGAAGTTCACCGACACCACGCTGAACGACGTTTGGGGCGTTGCCTCGTTCTACAAGAACTTCCGGTTCACCCCTCCTTCCGCGCACACCGTAGAGGTGTGCTGGGGCCCCACGTGTCACCTGGTGGGCGCGACGAAGGTCATGACGGAGCTCATGGGTCACCTGGGGCTCAAAGACGAGGGCGACACGGCCGACAAGAAATTGACGCTGCGGTTTAACACCTGCCTGGGCGCCTGCTCTCAGGCGCCGGTAATTTCCGTTGACCACCACCTCTGGGGCAAAGTGACCCCGGAGAGGGCGTGCAAGCTCGCAGACAAGGCCCGCGAGAGCGGCCCTAAACATCATTAAACAGCCAGAACCCCCTCTGTAGCCTCCCCGCGCGGGAGACGGGGTGGAGAAGTATGCCCACTTACGCGGAACTCAAAGCCCGTGCCGACAAGCAATGGCAGGACCTCACTGCCGGCGACAGGCCGTGGATAAGGGTCGGCACCGCCCTCTGCGGCCAGGCCGCAGGCGGCGTTGAGGTCGTTGAGGCCCTAAAAAAGACGGCCGAGGCAAAGGGCATCAAGGTCACCGTCGACGAGGTGGGCTGTATCGGCATGTGCTATGCCGAGCCCCTGGTGGACATCCAGAAGCCCGGGGAGTCGCGTCTCTTTTTCAAGAACGTCTCCGCCGATGATGTCCCCGCCCTGCTCGAAAGTTACCTCGTCAAGAACCAGATCCCAACCGGCAAAGTCTTCGGCTACCTGGGCGCAAAGCCCATCGCCGGCGCGCCGAACATCGCCGACATGCCGCAGTGGAAGCTTCAAAATCGCATTGCGCTGCGCAACGCCGGCACAACCGCGCCGGACGATATCTTCCAGTACATCGCCAACAACGGCTTCGCCGCGCTCAACAAGGCGCTCACCGAGATGAAGCCGGCCGATGTTATCCAGCAGATGATCGACTCCGGCCTCCGCGGCCGCGGCGGCGCTGCATTCCCGACCGGCACCAAGTGGAGCTTCCTGGTCAAGAACACCAGCCCTGTGAAGTACATCCTCTGTAACTGCGAGGAGGGCGACCCCGGCGCGTACAACGACAAGGGCATCCTTGAGAGCGACCCTTACACGCTGGTGGAGGGTCTTCTGCTTGCCGGTTACGCCACCGGCTCCAGCAACGGGATCATCTTCGTGCGCCACGGCCACGACGGCCCTATCGACCGCGCGGAGATGGCCGTCAAGCAGGCGTACGAGAACGGCCTGCTCGGCAAGAACATCCTGGGCACCAGCTTCACGTTCAACATCGAGGTAGCTCTTACCGGCGACTCCTATGTTGCCGGAGAGGAGACGGCCCTGATGGAGGCCATCGAGGGCCACCGATCGATGCCGCGCTCCCGCCCGCCCTTCCCCGCCGCCTTCGGCGTGTGGGGCAAGCCGAGCAATATCAACAATGTGAAATCGCTGTCATACGCCCCTGAGATCATCCTCAAGGGCGCGCAGTGGTTCTCCTCCATCGGCGTGAACAAGAGCAAGGGCACGGCCATCGTTTGCCTGAGCGGGGCGATCAAGTACCCCGGCTGGTACGAGATCCCCATGGGACTCAGCCTCTCGCAGGTCATAAACGTCATCGGCGGCGGCCCGCCGTCCGGCAAGAAGGTGAAGCTCCTGCAGACCGGCGGGCCGCTCGGCGGCGTGCTGGACGCGAACAGCCTGAATATCAAGATCGACTTCGAAGAGATGTCGGCCGCGGGTGCTATCCTTGGCTCCGGAGGCATCATCATCGCGGACGAGGATACCTGCGCGGTCGACCTGACCCGAGTCCTCGTCGCATTCTGCCAGTACGAGTCGTGCGGCAAGTGCTTCCCCTGCCGCCTGGGCATGACGCACCTGCTGGAGTTCGTCGAGCGCATAACCAAGCTGGAGGGCCGCCCCGCCGACCTGGCGATGATGGAGTCTGTGGGCAAGAACATGCAGGCCGGCTCGCTCTGCGGCCACGGCCAGCTCGGCTTCAACCCCATCAGGTCCGCGCTGAAGTTCTTCGGAAGCGACTTCAAGATGCACATCGAGCAGAAGAAGTGCCCCACCGGAAGCTGCGGTAAGCCGATAATATCTCCCAGGAACACGCGCCCATACGCCGAGATGGCGCGGGACGACAGGCAGCCGATCCAAGTCGCCAGCAAAGCCTCCAAGTAGCCGAAGACCCCCTTTATGGTCTCCCCAGTTGGGGGAGGCGAGAAGGTTGTGATGACCAACGAGATCAAGCTCAAGATCGACGACAAAGAGATAAAGACAAAGCCGGGTACGAACATCCTCCAGGCTGCCATGGATGCGGGCATCTACATCCCGTACCTGTGCTACTACCCCGGCATGAAGTCCTACGGCGCGTGCCGCATGTGCGTGGTCGAGGTTGAGGGCGGCCGCGGCACCCCCGCCTCCTGCACCACGCCGGTCGCCGAGGGCATGATCGTCCGCACAAAAACGGACAACATCGTCAACCTTCGCAAGGGCGTCATGGACCTGCTCATCTCAGAGCACCCGCACGGCTGTCTGAATTGCCACCGCGTTGAGCTTTGCGGCCCCCAGGATATCTGCCTCCGCCATGTCGCCGTCAACGACAGGTGCGTGACCTGCCCCAAGAACGAGCGCTGCGAGCTCAAGGACACGGTCAGGTACCTCGAAATGGACATGGACACCAACCTGACCTACAACAACCGCCACATCCCGCTGAAGGTGGACGACCCCTTCTGGGATATGGACATGAACCTCTGCATCGTCTGCGCGCGCTGCGTGCGCGTGTGTGACGAAGTCCGCGGAGACACCGCCCTCACGCTCTTCGACCGCGGCGGCCGCACGCTCATCGGCACTTCCCACGGAATCTCGCTCCTGCAGTCCGGATGCGAGTTCTGCGGCGCGTGCATCGACGTATGCCCCACAGGCGCGCTCGTGGAGCGCAACCACAAGTGGGACAAGGCCGCGAAGACGGTCATGACCACCTGCCCGCACTGCCCTGTCGGTTGCCAGATGAAGGTGGAGGTGGACAAGCGCAATCGCATTCTCCGCACCACGCCGGACATCTACGCCGCTGCGAACAAGGGCCAGTTCTGCATCAAGGGCAAGTTCGGCCTGGAGTTCGTCAACCGCAAGGACAGGCTGCGCAAGCCGCTCATCCGCACCGAGGGCGTACTCAAGGAGAGCGCGACGGTGCAGGCGCTCGACCTCGTCGCCGAGAAGCTCGGCAAGTACAGGGGCGACCAGTTCGCATTGATCACCTCGCCGCGCGGCACCAACGAGGACCAGTACATCGCCCAGAAGTTCGCCCGCGCCGTCATGGGCACGAACAACGTGGACGTGTCGTCCAACACTCGGCCGGAGCTGATGCCCGCCGTGGGCGAGATGCTCGGCTACCAGGCCGCCACCAACCCCACTTGGGACCTTCTCGGCGCAAAGTGTTACCTGGTCGTCTCCAGCAACATCACCGAAGAGCAGACCGTCGCGGCGGTGCCCATCAAGCGCGCGCTGCAGGCCGGCGGCCCAACGCTCATCGTCATCGACCCGCGCGAGACCGAGCTGACCCGCTACGCCAAGACATGGCTTCGGCCTTTGCCCGGAACGGAAACCGCGCTGATCGGCGGCATAATCCGCGTCATCATCGACGAGTCGCTTGACGCCCACGAGTTCCTCGCCGACCGCGTGGACGGCCTCAACGACCTGAAGAACAGCCTGTGGCACTTCGACCTCATCAAGGTATCGGGCGTCACCGGCGTCCCGCAGGCGAAGATCCAGGACGCCGCGCGCACGCTGGCAAAGCGTGGCCCCACCGCCATCCTGTACGCCCTGGACACCCTGGCGCCGGAGCTACGGGACGCTTGCTCCCGCGCGCTGGTAAACCTGGCGCTCGTCATCGGCAGCGTCGGCAAGGCAAACGCCGGCCTCTACCCGCTCTACCCCGGCGCAAATGAGCAGGGCGCGCGCGACATGGGCGCCACGCCCACGCTCCTGCCCGGTTACAGACCTGCTGCGGACGCAGCCGCCCGGTCCGCTGTGAAGCAGGCGTGGAGCGCAGCGAAAGACCTGCCGACCGGCAAAGGCCTTTCCATCAAAGAGATTGTCCCGGCGATTAACAGCGGCAAGCTGAAGGCCCTCCTGCTCCAGGGCAACAGCGGCAACTTCACGAACGGCGAGCTGGGCGAGTTCCTGCCTGCTCTCAGGAAGCTCGAATTCCTGGTCGTCCAGGACACGTTCGCGAGCGAGATCACAGAGATGGCGCACGTTGTCCTTCCCGCGGACACATTCGCGGAGCGCGAGGGCACCTACACGAACATGGAGCGCCGCGCGCAGCTGCTCCGCCCGGCCATCGGCCCGAAGGGGGATGAGGACGCATACTGGCGCACGCTCAGCCTCATAGCCCGGCGCATGGGCGCGCAGGGGTTCGACCACCCGAACGCCGAGAGCGTCTTCACTGAGCTTACGCAGCTGGTCGAGACCTACGGCGGCATGACCTTCGCCCGCCTGCAAAAGGGCGGCCTCCAGTGGCCGTGCCTGGCGGCAGACATGTCAGACACGCCGGTCCTGTACGTCACAATGGACGCGGCGCGAAAGCCGAAGCTTGCTCCAATGGCGCTGTCGGCGGCGAAGCCAGCTGCCGCCGCGACGGACTTCCCACTCACGCTCGCTCACGGCCGAGTGCTCCACCAGCCGGACCATGAGGGCGAGATCGTGAAGGCAGGTAAGATCAACGACATCCAGCGCGACGAATACCTGGAGTTCCACGAAGAGGACGCGCGCAACCTTGGCCTCAAGGCCGGCGAGTGGACGGAGCTCGTCTCCGACCGCGGCGACCGCTACCGCGGGATTGTCAGGCTGACGACGGACCACAAGGGCGTGGTCTCCCTGACAACCCTGTTCGGCGGACTGGCCAGCGACCTTGACCAGTCGCGCGAGCCGGACCCCATGCTCAAGGCGCCCGGCCTGCCGCTACTTCAGGTGCGCGTAGAAAAGGCGCTGGCCGCTGCGGCTGACTAGACAGGGCAAGACTCCAGTATCGGAGGCCCAGCATGAAGTGCTCCAGATGCGGCCGTGAAAACCCGCCCGGCTCCAACTTCTGCGCTTCGTGCGGCACATCGCTAGCAGTAGCAGCAGCCGTCCGCTGCCCCACCTGCGGCCACGAGAACCGTCCCGGCGCGCTCGAATGCGCCATTTGCCACGCCGTGCTCGGAGCGCCTCCCGCCACTCCCACTGTCGAGTCTGTGCTTGGCGGGCTGGCCAAGGCAGGCGGTTTCAATCTACGGCGCGCTGCCCCCGCGCAACCTCGGTGAGCTCCTCAGCGAATCATTCACAGTCTACAGCCGCAACTTCGTGCCGTTCTTTGCACTCGCCCTGATCGCCGCGGCGCCGTCGATACTTGGGGCCCTGACTGAGGGCTCCAGCCGCGTGGTCCTGTTCATTGTGGGACTCCTCTTCAGTCGCTGCGTTTACACAAGCATCACCTGGGCGGTAGCGCAGCAATACATTGGCCGGTCCGTGACTGTAGGGCAGTGCCTGTCCGTCGCGCTGAAGCACCTGGGCACAATCGTCGTCGCCGGCATCCTGGCATTCCTGATTGTCGCCGGCTCGGCGGTCCTCATCCTCTTGATCATCGGCATCTACTTTTTCTTCTACTTCCTGGTCTCACTCTTCTTCACCACCGAAGCCATCGTGATAGACAGGACCAGCGCGACAGGAGCGATCTCCCGAAGCATCAACCTGGTCAGGGGCTCATGGTGGCGTGTTCTCGGCATCGGCATCGTATTCGTGCTTGCCACGGGCCTGATAACGCTGGTGCTGCAGATACCGGCTGCAATTATCGGCGTCGCGAACGAGACTACGGGAGAGGTAATCTCGGCTGCGGTAGCGTCAGTGGTTGCTCCGATAATCCCTATCGGCAGGACCTTACTTTATCTGGACCTCCGCGTCCGCAAGGAGAACCTCACTCTGGACAGGCTCGCCGTGGAGATGGGACCTGCCCCCGCCTGAGTACGAAATTCGTACCCAGATACTTCCAAACCTCCGGTAGATGTGTAATCATTTGACGCGGAGGTATGCAGCACAATGACACTGAGAGAAAAGAAGATTGCGGCCCTGGGTGAGGTAAAGATCATCAAGAAGCAGATGGTCACGCACGACCTGATGCTTCTGTGGCTGGAGAAGCCGGAAGGCTATACCTACAAGCCGGGCCAGTACTGTACCGTCGGCCGAGACGGCATCGAGCGCGCGTACTCGATGGCCTCCGCCCCGCACGAGAATTTCATCGAGCTGTTCATTGAGGTGGTCCCGCCGCCCGAGGGCCAGCTCACCCCGAAGCTTGCGAAGCTGGAGATAGGCGACAAGCTCACAATCCGGCCGCGCGCCAAGGGTATCTTCGTCTTCAAGCCGGAGCTGCCCAAGCAGTTCCTGGTGGCCACCGTAACCGGCGTGGTGCCCTACGTCGCCTTCCTGCGCGACTACATTCACACAAACAAGTCCGGCCACCACTTCTACGTCCTGATGGGCGCGAGCTACATGGACGAGTTCACCTACAAGGGTGAGCTTGAGAAGCTCGCAAAGGCGCGGCCCGACCTGCTGACGTTCGTGCCGACGGTCAGCCGCCCCAAGGAAGAGAAGAACGCCGGATGGAAGGGTGAGACCGGCCGCGTGAACGCCATCGCGGAGCGCCTGGCCGCCCAGTGGGGGATGACGCCGGCGGACACGATCGTGTACGCCTGCGGCCACCCGGGCATGATCGAGTCGATCAAGGAGCAGTTCGAGCCGAAGGGCTACAAGTTCGAGGAAGAGCGCTTCTGGAAGGAAGACGACTAGAGGCGAGGTTTCGGGTCTATCAGGAGTGTTAGAGGGCGGCCCCGGCGGGCCGCCCTCAGTTTTGCGTCCTACTTCCCCTTGGCCGCCGCGCGGGTCTCGGTGATCTGCTGGGCGTGGTCGTTGAGGTGCTTGATGACGCTTGTCTCAACCACATCCAGCGGCGAGGCGTACCGGCCGGTGATCGGGCGGGTCAGGTCCTCAGGCTTCAGCTTCTTCATCGTATCCAGGCATTTCGCATTGGCGCTAAGGACGCGCTTTCGGATTACGTCGATCTTGTCCTTGCCCTGCTCGTCCACCACCTTCACTCGGCGGGCCTGCTCAGCCTCGTTGCGGGCCAGGCTGGGCTCCTTCGCGGCGTTGGCTACCTTCTCCATCCACATCGGCGCGGATTCCGCCATGTGCGCGCAGATCTGCGCCACCGACCACTCGCCCTCCTTGGGGATGGTGTAGAGCTCCCTGTCGGTGATGCCGTCCATGGAGGCCACGTACTTCTTCTGCGCCTCTTCCATGCGCTTTACGAGGTCGGCGATCTGGTTGGTTGCCATTGTGATGCTCCTTGGAGTGCCTTTGGCGTGAATGGTACCCCCGCTGCCGACAGCGGTCAACGTGGCGGATTTTCAATTCACTATTCACTATTCACTATTCACTATTACAATAGCCCTCTATGGTCACTCCTGCGCGGAAGCAATATCTGGATATCAAGAAGCAGCACCCGGACGAGATCCTCCTCTTCCGGATGGGCGACTTTTATGAAACTTTCGACGGCGATGCGCGCATCGTCGCGAAGGAGCTTGAGATCGCGCTGACGGCGCGGGAGATGGGCAAGGGCGGCCGCATCCCGCTGGCCGGCATCCCGTACCACGCGCTGGACGGCTACCTCGCGCGGCTCATCAAGAAGGGCTACAAGGTCGCGATCTGCGAGCAGACGAGCGACCCCGCGACCTCGAAGGGTATAGTCGACCGCGAGGTCGTGCGCGTCGTGACGCCCGGCACGGTAATCGAGGACTCGATCCTTGACCGCAGGGCGAACAACCACCTCGCCGCGGTGATAATGGACGGCGACTCCGCCGGGCTGGCGTATGTGGACATCACCACCGCCGAGTTCGCCACGAGCCAGTTCCCCGCCGCGCACCTGCCGGTCGAGCTCGCCCGACTGATGCCTGCAGAGGTGCTGCGCCCGAAGGACATGGACGGCCTCCCCGCGCCGGACGGCGTGACGGTAACTGCCGTGGACGACACCGCGTTCCACCTGGAATGGTCAAGGGATGCCCTGCTGCAGCACTTCGGCGTCGGCTCGCTGGAGGCGTACGGCTGCGACAGGCTGCCGCTCGCCATCCGGGCCGCCGGGGCTATCCTGGACTACATTGGCCGCAACCAGAAGTCGGCGCTGGGCCAGCTAACGTCGCTGTACACGTACTCCACCGAGCAGTACATGGTGCTTGACCCGCAGACGCGGCGTAACCTTGAGCTGTACGAGGGCGGCCGGTGGGCGGACAAGCAGTCGTCGCTGCTCTCTGTCCTGGACCGTACGAAAACATCGATGGGAGCGCGCATGCTCCGCCGCTGGCTTGGCCAGCCGCTGCTGAGCGTGCCGGACCTGGAGCGGCGGCTCGATGCCGTGGAGTGGTTCCACCGGAGCGCCTTGCGCCGTGGCCGGATCATATCCGTGCTGGAAAACGTCTCTGACATCGAGCGGCTCGTCAACAAGGTCCGCGGTTTCTCCGCGACGCCGCGCGACCTGGTGGCGCTGGGCCGCAGCATGGAGTGCGCGCCGCACATTTGGGAGGTGCTGTGGGAGGACGAGGACGCACCAAAAGTGGAGTGGATAACGAAGGGAGTCGGCGACCAATCCGAAGTGGTGCAGCTTATCAAGAGCGCTGTCGCTGACGATCCGCCACTCTCAGTAGGCGATGGCAAGACCATACGGCCCGGCTTCTCACCGGACCTGGACAACGTACGCAACTCCTCCCGGAGGGCGCAGGAGTACATTGCCTCGCTGGAGAAGACCGAACGCGAGCGCACGGGGATAAAGTCGCTGAAGGTCAGCTACAACAAGGTCTTCGGGTACTACATCGAGGTCAGCAACCCCAACCTGGCGCAGGTGCCGTCGGACTACATCCGCCGCCAGACGATCACCACCGGCGAACGCTTCATCACGCCCGAGATGAAGGAGTACGAGTCGCAGGTGCTGAACGCCCAGGAGCGCGTGAGCGAGCTCGAGATATCGCTCTTCAGGCAGGTTTGCGGCCAGGTGGCCTCGCACGCAGGCGCAATAATTGAGGTCGCGCAGGCGATTGCTCACGTAGACGCGTTCGGGTCGCTCGGCGAGGTCGCATCGGTCCACGGCTATGTGCGCCCTGCGCTGAACGACGGCGAGGTCATCGACGTGAAGGACGGCCGCCACCCCGTGGTGGAGCGGACGCTCGAGGCGGGCGCGTTCGTTCCCAACGACATGCGCCTTTCTAACACGGACGACCAGTTGATCATCCTTACCGGCCCCAACATGGCGGGCAAGTCCACCTTCATCCGGCAGGCGGCGATTATTGTCCTCATGGCGCAGTGCGGCAGCTTCGTTCCGGCGGCGTCCGCCACCATCGGCCTCGTGGACCGCATCTTCACCCGCGTGGGGCTGCAGGACGACCTCTCGACCGGCCAGTCCACGTTCATGGTGGAGATGGTGGAGACCGCCGCAATCCTGAACCATGCCACGCGGCGCTCGCTCGTAATCCTGGACGAGATAGGGCGTGGGACGAGCACCTACGACGGCCTGGCCATCGCCCGCGCCATAGCTGAGTACATCCACAGCCACCCACGCCTCGGGTGCAAGACGCTCTTCGCGACGCACTACCACGAGCTGATTGCCCTGGCAGAGACGCTGCCCCGTGTGCGCAACTTCAACGTGGCTGTCTCTGAGGACAGGGGCAACATCGCCTTCCTCCGCCGCATCGTCCCCGGCGGCGCGGACAAGAGCTACGGCGTGTACGTCGCGCGGCTGGCGGGGCTGCCGACGGCGGTTGTCAACCGCGCGTGGGAGGTGCTGCGTGAACTGGAGGAGCGCTCAAAGGAGAACGGCGCCCACCCCGGCGCGTCCTCGACTGCAGCCAGGGGCCCCTCCCGCCGCCCAAAGGTCACACCACCGCAGCAGCTTAGCCTGATGGGCAACACACCGCCCGTCCTGAGCGACCTCCTCTCCCTGGACGTATCCTCCATGACGCCCATCGAGGCGATCAACAAGCTGTACGGGCTGCAGGAAAAGGCGAAGAGGGGGAATCAATGACAGTGCGAAGCCACGTTTCAAAACCGCCCTTGGTAGTAGTGGTTGCTGGGCCGAATGGAGCCGGAAAGACCAGTACGTCGAAAAAGCTTCTTCATGGCGCACTCGCAGTCAACGAATACGTCAACGCCGACCAGATAGCATCCGGACTGTCTGCATTCCAGCCCGAGACCGCGGCCGTTGAAGCAGGGCGTGTGATGCTAATCAGATTGAAAGCCCTTGCAAAAGCTCGAGAGAATTTTGCATTCGAGACAACATTGGCAAGCCGGACGTTTGCGCCGTGGCTAGAGGTTCTCCGAGCGTCAGGCTACCGCACTCATCTGAACTTCGTGGCGCTCCGTTCCCCCGAACTCGCCATTTTGCGGGTGGCGCAGAGAGTTAAGAATGGAGGCCACAATATACCGGACAATACCGTTCGGCGCAGATACGTCTCAGGATTAAGGAACTTCTTCCACCTCTATAGGCCCATTGTCGACTCATGGCAAGTGTACGATAATTCAGATAGGAGGGGCCCACGCCTAATCGCTCATGACAACGCCGGCAGTGAAGCGATTTTGGATCTCGTTGCTTGGGATAACCTTTTGGAGCAGCAGAAATGACAATTAAAGAGCGTGACAATCGCACACCTGCCGAACGCGTTCATGATATCCGCGCTATGGAAGCGGCCATGCAGGAAGCAGTCCGCGAAGAGATCGCCCGCCACAAGAAGCTCGGCAATCCCATTGCCGTCTGGGAAGACGGTCGCGTGAAGTGGATTCAGCCTGAAGATATTTGAGCCATCCGCCACACTCCTTCCCCTTCGCCCCCTCTTCCCTTACAATCCCCCCTGACACGAAAACGGCTACCGAAGCGTTTGCCGTTTTCGAAGTATCCTCCCGTCTTTAGCGGGAGGCCGTGCAGGAGGAGCCGTCGCAATGATAAAAATCGGATGCAACTTCCTCAGCCTCAAGGGGCCGAACCGCGACGTCGACCAGTTCATTAAGATGTCGTACGACCTGAGGCTGGACATCATCGACTGGCATACGTCCGCATTCCCCACCAAGAACACGGATGACTGGCTCAAGATCAAGCGCAGGTGCCTGGACTGGGGACTTTCAATCGGCTACCTGGGCATCGGCGGCAGCTTCATGCGCCCCAACGAGCCGCCCAGCAAGCAGGTGGAGCGCTGCAAGGCCGGCATCGACATGGCCGCCTTCCTTGGCTGCCCGATGATCCGCACCTTCGGCGCGCCGAAAGACGTGAACGCCAAGGACGGCAACGACGCCATCTTCGAGGGGCTGGCCAAGGGCCTCCGCGAGGCGGCTGACTGCGGCGCCGACAAGGGCGTGATGGTCGCCCTGCAGAACCACAACCACGGGAACATCGCCTCCACCGGCAAGGACGTCATCCGCATCCTTGAGACGACCAACCACGCGAACGTCACCCTGATCATGGACACCGGACAGTGGGCCGGCTCCATCGGCGACGAGGGCCACCCGGACCTCTACGACCCCAACACGCCGGTCTACGACTACATGGAGCAGACGATCCCCTACTCCGGCTATATCCGCGCCAAGTTCTACAAGTGCGCTAGCGGTCACGAGGAGCATATCGACTACAAGCGCGTCGCGAAGATCCTCAAGAAGGCGAACTTCAACGGCTCCGTCTCCATCGTCTACGAGGGCCAGGAGGAGACCGACCGCGCGATCATCGTCAAGAACGCCGCTAACGAGCTGCGCGAGGTACTGCGCGCAGAGAAGGTGGGACTCTAGGGCAGCAGTCAGCAGTCAGCAGTGAGCAGTTGGCTAACAGCCGGAAGACTTAGGCAAAATCGGGGAGAAACGGTTCATGATAAAGATCGGATGCAACTACCTCAGCTTCAAGGGCCTGCCGCTGGACATCGAGACCTTCATCAAGATGTCCTACGAAATGCGCCTCGACGTGGCAGACTTCCACACCCGCGCGTTCAAGCTGGGCGACAACGCCGCGATCCTCAAGCAGAAGGCGCTGTGCGTGAAGTACGGCCTGCCTATCGGCTACATCGGCGTCGCGGGCAACTTCTCGACCAAGCCCGAGGAGCAGCAGGCAGCGCTCCAGCGCTGCCGCGAGGGCATCGACCTCGCCGCGTTCGTCGGCTCGCCGCTCATCCGCGTATTCGGCGCGCAGAAGATCGAGGGCGCGGCCAGTCAGGACCAGGTGTTCGACGCGCTATCGAACGGCCTCCGGGAAGCATCGGAGTACGGCGCGAAGAAGGGCGTGATCGTCGCGCTGCAGAACCACAACCACGGCAACATCGCCTCTACCGGCGAGAGCCAGGTGCGGATCCACAAGCAGGTCAACCACCCCAACTTCTCGCTACTCATGGACACCGGCCAGTGGGCCAACGCCGTCGGCGACGAGGGCCATGTGGACAAGATCAACCCCAACACGCCCATCTACGACTACATGGAGCAGACGATCAAGTACGCGTCGTACGTCCGCTTCAAGTACTACAAGATCGCCGGCGGCAAGGAAGAGCTCATAGACAACGACCGCGTCATGGGCATCCTCAAGAAGGCGGGCTTCAACGGCTCCATCTCCATCGTCTACGAGGGCAAGGAGAACGAGACCACGCCGGAGCGCATCGAGACGATCCGCAAAGCCGCCGGTGAGCTGCGGACACTGCTGGCGAAGCATGGGGCGTAAGACGGTAGTTGGCTGTTAGTAGTTGGTAGTTAGCTGAAGAACAAAACCTACAAAGGGGGCGTTTGTGATCAAGTTAGGCATCAATTACACGAGCTATAAAGCTCACCCGATGACGGCGGAGAAGTTCATAGACCTTCACGCCGAGCTGAAGATGGACACCATCGACTGGCATACGGGCGCGTTCAAAGGGATGGACAAGAAGGAGCTGCTTCGCCTGAAGAACAAGGCGCTGATGAAGGGCCTGCCGATGGGTTACATGGGCCAGGGCGGCTCGTTCCTTCGCGTCACCACGACGCCTGACCCGCAGATCCAGATGTGCAAGGACGCCATCGACCTCTCGGCGTTCCTCGGTATCCCGGTCATCCGCACCTTCGGCGCGCTCCCGCCTCCGGGGTGGACGGTCGACCAGACATTCGAGGGGCTGGCGAAGGGCCTCCGCGAGGCGGCCGAGTACGGCGCCGAGAAGGGAGTGATGGTCGCGCTGCAGAACCACAACCACGGCAACATCGCCTCAAAGGCGGACGCGATCATCCGCATCCTCAAAGAGGCCAACCACCCGAACGTTGGCTACATCCTGGACACCGGACAGTGGGCGAACACCATCGGCGACCAGGGCCACGTGGACAAATTCGACCCCACGGTGGACCTGTACGGCTACATCGAGAAGGTCCTCCCCTACACCTGCTGGGTGCGCGCGAAGATATACGAGGTCGCCAGCGGCACCGAGAAGGCGCTCGACTACGACCGCATCTACGGCATCCTGAAGAAGGGCAAGTACAACGGCTCCGTCTCCCTCGTCTACGAGGGCTATGAGAAGGACGACCGCACCGAGCTGGTCACCAAGGCCGCCAAGCACCTGCGCGCCATGCAGGCGAAGCACGGGCTGTAGGCAGCGCGGAAGACATGAAGGAAATCGTCGGTAAAGCGAAGAGCATAAGGGACCTGATTGGTGCAAGCAGGTTCGCCGTCGACTACTTCCAGCGCGAATATCGCTGGCAGACGAAGCACGTTGCGGAACTCTTGGACGACCTAGCTTCCAAATTCAGAGAAAGTTATGAGGCGTCTGATGAGAGGTCAGCCGTCGAGACGTACGGTCACTATTTTCTAGGATCCATCATCGTCAGCGATAAGGATGGGAAGAAGTTCGTCGTTGACGGTCAACAGAGGATCACCTCCATCACGCTTCTTTTGATGTATTTGCACAGCGAACTGAGTGACACTCTGCAAAAAGGCGAGCTGGCGAACCTGATCTTCTCCCTCAAATATGGAACGCGGTCGTTCAATATAGATGTGCCTGAACGCGCCCGCTGCATGGATGCCCTCTTCCAGGGGCAGCCGTTTGACGACGACGGGAGGTCTGAGTCAGTTACCAACATTCTCGGGCGATATCGGGACATTGAAGAGAAGTTCCCAGAGGAGCTACTGGGCAACGCTCTCCCGTATTTCGCTGATTGGCTGATAGAGAACGTCCATCTCGTTGAGATCACAGCATTCTCTGACGAAGATGCTTACACAATTTTTGAGACCATGAACGACCGCGGACTATCACTGCGCCCCACGGACATGCTGAAGGGTTACCTGCTGACAAACATTCTGGATGCCAACAGGCGAACGCTGTGCAGCAACACTTGGGTTAACATGGTGCAGGAGTTGCAGAAGCAGGGCAAGGAGGAAGATGCAAATGCGATCAAAGCTTGGCTACGCGCCCAGTACGCTTCTACGATACGGGAACGAAAAAGCCTCGCCGCTCCTAAGGACTTTGACCTAATAGGTACTGAATTCCACCGATGGGTGAAGACTCACGAGGATGACCTCTCCCTAAAAAAACAGCGAAGCCTTCGCGCACTTCATCGAAAGCAACTTCGCATTCTACACAAGAGTGTATCAACGGCTAAGACAAGCATCGACGCAGCTTGCATCCGGCCTCGAGGAAGTCTTTTTTAACGCACAGCATGACTTCACACTCCAGTTCCCAGTCATTCTTTCCCCACTTTGTGTGTCTGACAGCGAGACTGAGCAAAATAGGAAAGTCCGAGTTACTGCCACATTCCTCGACATCCTGCTAGCCCGGAGGATATGGAATTTTCGGGCCATTGATTACTCCACAATGCAGTACGCAATGTTCCTTGTGCTCAAGGACATTAGAAACAAGTCTCTCGAAGACCTTCTAGACATCCTGACCAAACGACTAGCGTCCGATCCTGAGACCTTTGCAACGCGGGACAGATTTCGCCTTCACGGTGCGAACCGAGGGCAAGTACATAGGACACTTGCTCGTATTACGGCCTTCCTGGAATGCGACACGGATATCAGGGTCGCGGAAAGATTCAAGGAGTACCTCAACCGGCAGGGGAGAGATGGGTATGAGGTTGAGCACATATGGGCGAACCACCCCGAAGACCACAAAGCAGAATTTCCAAACGCGAGTGATTTCTTGGAGTCCCGAAACCGTATTGGTGGGCTTCTCTTGCTGCCAAAGGAGTTTAATGCAAGCTACGGCGACCTGCCGTATGAAGACTTTGCTGGCAAAGAAGGCAAGTACTCCAAGTATTTCGGGCAGAACTTACTCGCTAAATCGCTGAATCATCAATGCTATGCCAACCACCCTCGCCTTCTAAGTCTCCGTAACTCCGGTCTGCCCTTTCGCGAGCATCGGGTGTTTAACAAGGCGGACTTGGAAGAGCGGTCGGTGTTGTATCGGAAGATAGCAGAACGAATCTGGGATCCGACGAGATTAGCAAGTGCAGCCACCTAGACGAAGACGTTAACACGCCATCGCAAGACGTTGACATCCCGAGGCAATCGGAGAAGTACCGGCAATGATCAAAATCGGTTGCAATTACCTTAGCTTCAAGGGCGCGGCGAATGAGCTGAGCGTCGAGGACTTCATCAGGATGTCCTATGACCTGCGCCTGGACACCATCGACTTCCACCACCGCGCGTTTACGTCGAGCGATCCGGCGTACCTGCTCAAGATCAAGCGCATGTGCCTGGACTACGGGCTGCCCATCGGCTACGTCGGCGTCGCCGCCGGCGGGACCGGCACCGTGGAGGAGCGGCTGAGGGAGCGCGTGAAGCAGTCGAAGGCGGCCATCGACGACTCCGTGCACCTCGGCGCGCCGCTGATCCGTGTATTCGGCTTCTCCGCCGAGCAGAGCGACCCCAACCGCGACGCGCTGTTCACAGCGCTTGCGAACGCCTTCCGCGAGATATGCGAGTACGGCGCAGACAAGGGCGTCGTCGTGGCGCTGCAGAACCACAACAACCGCAACCTGGCCGCGGACGCCGAGGGCGTGCTTCGCATCCTCCGCGAGGTCGACCACCCCAACATGGCATACATCATGGACACCGGCCAGTGGAAGAACTTCTACGGCTCCTCCGGCACGCCCAACCCGACCGACGACGGTTACAAGTACATGGAGCAGGTGATGCCGTACGCCTGCTACGTCCGCACGAAGTTCTACGAGGTGGCGAGCGGCGTGGAGAAGCGGCTGGACTACGAGCGGATAATGCCGATCCTGAAGAAGAACAAATTCAACGGGTCGATATCTATTGTGTACGAGGGCGCCGAGCCCGGCGACCGGGTGGAGATCATCCGGAAGTCTGCGGCGCACCTGCGGAAGCTGATTGTGAAACATTCGATGTAGCCTGCGCGATTCATCGCGCCAGAGTCGCTTACAGGCAGTATCGGCGAACGATACAGGCGCGATGAATCGCGCGGGCTACAGAAAGCTGGAACCAAATGATCATCGATACGCACACCCACGTCTGGAGCGACGACTACGAGCGCTATCCCACCCCTAACGGGCGCAAGCACTCCATGCCAGGCTCGACTGAGTTCTTGCTGGAAACGATGGCGAAGCACAACGTGGACCACGCGGTCCTCGTGCAGTTCATCGCGTACTGGTACGACAACAGCTATATCATCGACACGATGAAGCAGTACCCCGGCAAGTTCGCGGCTATCGGGCTCATCAACTGGTTCGAGCCCGGCGCGCCGGACCGGCTGGAGAAGCTGGTCAAGGAGCACGGCTTCGCCGGGCTGCGCTTCCACACCTACCGCGCGCCCAATGGCCCGGCGAACTGGCTGGGGCCGCAGCAGCGCAATGTGTGGAAAAAGGCCCAGGAGCTTGGCTCCAGCTTCATCATCCACGCCAAGCCGGAGCACCTTCCCATTGTGGAGCCGGTCATCGCCGCGTTCCCCGGCGTGAGCGTCACGCTGGACCACCAGGGCGGCATACCGCGCGTGGAAGACCCTCCCCACCCGATGCTCCAGAACCTGCTCGCCTACGCCAAGTACCCGAACGTGGTGGTGAAGTACAGCGTGGCGCGCGAGAAGGGGCGCGAGGACTACCCGTACCGCGACACCTTCCCGATGTTCAGGAGGATTTACGACGCCTTCGGCCCGCAGCGAATCATGTGGGGCAGCAACTTCCCGGAGGTCTTCGACCAGACGAAGGGCTACGAGGAGGTGCTGGACATTTTCCGCAAACACCTCGATTTCCTTTCGAAGAATGACCTGGAGTAGATCTTCAGCAAAACGGCGCTGGGCATTTACGACTTTACCAAACGGTCGTAGAGACGCCCCACGTTGTCGAACAGGTGGCCCCGATATACAATCTCAGCAAATCAAACGGAGCGCAAAAACCGCAATGACAATTGTCGATACCCATTTGCACGTGTGGACGAACGACTACGCCAAGTACCCCATGGAGGGCGGCAAGCAGGTCAAGGAAGACGGCACCGCAGAGTTTCTGATCGATACGATGAACAAGGCCGGCGTGGACAAGGCGGTCATCGTCCAGCCAATTCACTACCTGTTCGATAACAGCTACGTATCGGACACTATGAAGAAACACCCCGGAAAGTTTGCCGGCATCGGACTGGTCAACCACTTCGAGCCGGGCGCCCCGGAGCGGCTGGAGAAGCTGGTCAAGGACCACGGCTTCAGCGGCCTCCGAATCCACCTCGCCAGGCCCCCGCAGGCATCGGACTGGGTCCGCCCCGACCAG
This sequence comes from SAR202 cluster bacterium, assembly GCA_016872355.1. Lineage (NCBI taxonomy): Bacteria > Bacillati > Chloroflexota > Dehalococcoidia > SAR202 cluster bacterium. The sequence goes on from VGZY01000011.1 coordinate 33,461, forward strand.
GACGCCATATGGAAGAAGGCAGAGCAGATCGGTTCCAGTTTCATTATCTACGGGCCGGCCAACCTTCTCCCCGCCGTGGAGCCCATCATCGCCCGCTTCCCCAAGGTCAAGGTCGCCCTCGACCACAACGGCGGCGCGCCGCGGGACGAGGAGTCGCCCTACCCCGTCCTGAAGAGCATCCTGGCCCTTTCGAAGTATCCGAACGTTTACGTTAAGCTCACCCCTCACAAGCACAAGGAGCCGTTCCCTTACAAGGACACGCACCGCATCTTCAAGGCCTTCGTCGAGACCTTCGGCGCAAAGCGCCTGATGTGGGGCACCAACTTCCCTGGCGTGATGCGTGAGACCGGCTACACCCCCGCCCTGGAGCTCTTCTCCAAGCACCTGGAGTTCCTGACAAAGGAAGACAAGGACTGGATCCTCGGCAAGACGGCTCTGGGCATCTACAACTTCGGCGGCAAAAAGTAAGCCTGCTGAAAAGGATCTGAACAACGGGCCTGGCGCTGGCAAAGTCAGGCCCGTTGTTTTCTTTATGTTAAACGCTCTCGCACGCTGTCTTTCGGGGGCTTGCGTCCACCTCAGATAATCATGGTGTCCGTCGAGCGTACTCAGAGTGTGACTGGTCGCACCATGCCTTACCAAAAAGACAAAGAGAAGACCACCCGGCTCCGCCTGCGCATCGAGGCGCTGGAGAGCGAAATCGCCGCGCGAGAACGCGTGCGCGAGCACGAGGCCACGATCAATGCCTGGATAGAGAATGCGGAATTCTCGGTGTTCACGAAGGACGCCCAGGGCCGGTACGTGATGCTGAACAAGCACCACGAGGGGCTGTTGGGAAAGACCAGGGACGAGGCACTGGGAAAGACCACGCTGGAGCTTATACCCGGCGACGTGGGCGGGCGGGTCCATTCTGAAGACATGCGCGTCCTCCAGGACGGTCATGTAGACGAGCAGGAGCGCTCGACAACCGAAGGCGGCCAGACCAGGACCTACGTGGTGCGCAAGACCCCCATCCGCAACGAACGGGGCGAGGTCGTAGGCCTCTTTGGAATTACTCTCGATATTACCCAGCGGAAACGCACCGAAACGGAGATCCACCTCCTCCTGCGCATCACCCAGGCCATCGAGGAGGCCAGGGACCTGGCAACAGCCCTCCGCGTGACGATAGAGGAGGTCTGCCGCTCAACGGACTGGAGTTACGGAGAAGCGTGGACGGTAAACGCTGAAGGAGCGCTGCAGTGCAGCAGCGCCTGGTACTGCCGCGATGAGAGACTTATGGAGTTCAGGGATATCCGCAGAAAGCGCGCCCTGGACAGCGGCGTCAGCATGGTAGGGCGTGTTTGGAAGTCCCGGCTGGCAGAGTGGCTACCGGATGTTTCCGCAACACCCGAAGTTGTGTATGTCGACAGGGCCGACGCCGCAAGGTTGGGTGTAAGGGCCGCGCTCTGTGTTCCGATTGTGGCGGGTGGCCAGACCGTGGCGGTCATGGCCTTCTACATGACCGAAGTGCGTGGCCCCGACGAGTACATGAAGGGGTTCATCGCCTCGATCGGCACGCAAATTGGCGGAGCCATTGAGCGCAAGCGCGTGCAGGATATTCTCAAGGACAAGACGGAGGATCTGGCGCGGTCAAACGCGGAGCTCGAACAGTTCGCTTACGTGGCGTCCCACGATCTCCAGAAGCCGCTACGAATGGTCAGCGGCTTCGTACAGCTTCTCGCAAACAAGTACAAGGGTCAGCTTGACTCGGATGCGGATGAGTTCATATCCTATGCGCTTGATGGGTCCCAGCGCATGCATGCGCTCATAAACGACCTCCTCCAGTTCTCCCGGGTAGGACGCGACGAGGCCTCTGCAAAAGAAGTGCAGATGGGGGAGGTCCTTGAGCGCGCCCTCACGAACCTCGGCGTCGCAATAGAAGAGGCGGGCGCAATAATCACAGCAGACCCGCTTCCGTCAGTTGTTGGCAAACAGTCCTACCTTGTTCGGTTGCTCCAGAACATTATCGGCAACGCGATCAAGTTCCGTAGCAAGGCCGTCCCAAAGGTCCACGTAAGCGTGCGCCGGCAGGACGGCGAGTGGGTCTTCTCAGTGAAAGACAACGGGATAGGCTTCGAGCCGAGGTTCGCTGAACGGATATTCGGCGTCTTCCAGCGGCTGCATAGCCACGCGGAGTACCCGGGGACCGGTATCGGCCTGGCCATCTGCAAAAAGATCGTCGAGCAGCACGGCGGGCGCATCTGGGCGGAATCCGAGCCGGGCAATGGCGCAAGCTTCTACTTCACTTTGCCCGTTGTTTCAATGGACTCCGAAGCCGACGGCGAGAAGGTCTAAAGGCAGGTCAGATGACGCAAGTGCCCGCTCCCAAGCTCATCGAAATACTTATGGTAGAAGATAACCCTGGTGACGTGCGCCTCACCTACGAAATCCTCAAGATGAACAAGAGGATCGGCAATCTCACGGTCGCCAGGGACGGCGAAGAGGCGATGGCCGCCTTGAAACGGCAGGGGAGGTTCGCGGAGACGGCCCGTCCCGACCTTATCCTACTGGATCTCAACTTGCCGAAAAAGAGCGGCCACGAAATCCTGGCCGAGATCAAGGCGGACCCGAACTTCAGGCGTATCCCTGTCATTGTGCTCACGTCCTCCACTTCTGAGCACGATATTCAGCGCACGTACGAGATGCACGCGAACTGTTACATTTCCAAACCTTTCGAATTCGTAAAATACCGTGAGGTCCTCAAGACGCTCCAGACGCACTGGCTCGACACGGTTACCCTGCCCTCAGAGTGAGGCCGGATAGTATGGATATTTTCAAAATCCTGTTAATAGAAGACAATCCCGGAGACGCGCGCTTCATCCGGGAAATGCTCTCCCAGGGCCTGGGGGCAAACCACCGCGTCAAGTGGGCGCAGAAGCTCGGCGACGGGCTGACGCTACTGGCGAACGAGACCTTTGACGTGCTCCTTCTCGACCTGTCCCTCCCTGACTCCCATGGCCTCATGACACTGGAGCAGATCCACCCTTCCTACCCCAACCTTCCCGTGGTTGTGCTGACGGGCCTGGACGATGAGAAGAAGGGGCTTGAGTCCATTCACAAGGGGGCGGAGGACTACCTGGTCAAGGGCAAGACGGAGAGCCAGCTCCTCGTAAAGTCCATCCGTTACGCCATAGAGCGCCGCCGGACGGCGGAAGCGCTCCTGGTCAAGGAACAGGAGAACACGCGACTGGAGATCCTCCGGCAGACCGCCGTCGCCATGGCGCACCACGCCCAGAACGCCATCACGCCCGTCTGAATCATGGCCCACCTCTTCGATGCGAGCCAGCCCCAGGACGCCATTGAGTTGAAGCAGATCACGCTGGACCAGAGCCTGCGCATCGCCGCCATTATCGATGCGCTCGTGGAAATGGCGGAGACCGGCAACATCCCCACAATGCACTACCTGAGCGACAACAACAAGAAGATGCTCGATATGGAGCCCCCCTGATCGAGCACTACCTGAAAAAGCGCCAGCAGGCCTGAGGATGGGTGGGCGGACTACGAATTTCGTTCGCCGCAACCGGAAAACGGTCGCTTCCGTGGAAAAGCGCGTGTTATGATAGGAGGGTTGCCCCGCGAGCGGGGCTTAGATTTGCCTGGAGACTTATGGATAACCTCACCAACACACACCTTCGAAACGTAGCCATTATCGCCCACGTCGATCACGGCAAGACCAGCCTCGTTGACACACTCCTCAAGCAGAGCCATACCTTCCGGGCGAACCAGGAAATGGGGTCGCTCATCATGGACTCCAACCCCCTTGAGCGCGAGCGTGGCATAACGATCCTTGCCAAAAATACCGCGGTGACTTACAAGGGCGTCAAGATAAACATCATCGACACCCCAGGCCACGCCGACTTCAGCGGTGAGGTGGAGCGCGTCATGAACATGGCGGACGGCTGCCTCCTCGTCGTAGATGCGGTGGACGGCCCCATGCCCCAGACCAAGTACGTCCTCAAGCACGCGCTGAACCAGGGGCTGATTCCCATCGTCGTCATAAACAAGATCGACAGGCCGGAGGCCCGGGTCAAAGAGGTCATCAGCCTCGTGCAGGACCTTTTCCTGGAGCTCGCCACCAAGCCGGAACATCTCGATTTCCCCATCCTTTTCGCCTCCGCCCGCGAAGGCTACGCCATTGCAGACATGGCAGCCCCGCGCGTGGACATGCAGCCGCTTTTCGAAGCCATCCTTGGCTCCGTGCCCGCCCCCCAGGGGGACCCGAACGCGCCGCTCCAGATGCTGGTCTCAGCGCTGGACTACGATAACTACATCGGGCAGATCGCCATCGGGCGCATTTTCCGGGGGACGATGAAGTCCGGCGTCAACGTGGCGCTGCTCAGCAGCGACGGGAGCAAGACTAACTACCCTGTGGAGAAGCTTTTCATCTTCAAAGGCCTGCAAAAGGTGCAGGTTGAGGAGACGCCGGCCGGCGAGATTGTTGCGATAGCCGGCGTTTCAGACGTCACCATCGGCGACACCATCGCCTCCATAGACAACGCGGAAGGCCTGCCCCGTATTTCCGTGGAAGAGCCCACCGTAATGATGAGCTTCATCGTCAACAACTCGCCTTTCATGGGCCGCGAGGGCAAGTATTGCACTACGCGCACGCTGCACGCGCGCCTGCTGAAGGAGCTGCGCACCAACGTGAGCCTTAAGGTAGAGTCCACCGACAGCGCGGACGAGTTCCTTGTGAAAGGGCGGGGTGAGCTGCACCTCGCGATCCTCATAGAGACCATGCGGCGCGAAGGCTACGAGTTCGGCGTCTCCCGCCCCAAACCGGTACTGAAGGAGATCAACGGAAGGACCTACGAGCCTTACGAAATACTGATAATCGATACGAAGGACGAGTACATCGGCTCTCTCACGGAGAACCTGACCCGGCGCCTGGCCCAGCTGCTCGATATGCGGAGCGACGGCCAGGGGAACGTGCACATAGAGTACCGCATTCCCACGCGCGGCCTCATCGGGTTCCGCTCGTTCTTCATCCGGCTCACGCGGGGCAACGGCGTCATGAACAGCCTCTTCCAGGAGTACGCTCCCATGGAGGGCGAGGTCAGGACCCAGTCTAACGGCGTGCTTGTTGCCTCTGAGGAAGGCGTGGCGGTAACCTACGGCCTCAACGCCGCCCAGGGCCGCGGCACAACGTTCATTGAGCCCGGCACACCCGTTTACGAGGGCATGATTATCGGCATGCACCCGCGGGACGAAGACATCAGCATCAATGTAACCAAAGAGAAGAAGCTGACCAACATCCGCTCCGCCACGGCTGACTTTGCTATACGCCTCACGCCCGCTGTGAAGATGAGCCTCGAAGAGTCCATGGACTTCATCGCGGACGATGAAATGATTGAGGTAACGCCTCTCAGTTTGCGCCTGCGCAAGAAAGAGCTTTCCGCCCAGGCCCGCCAGCGGCTGCGGCGCGACGCGAAGGTCCGGGTCTAGCTCCTCGCCTCGAATTGCGGATAGGCAATGGGCGGCCGGCATGCTGACCGCCCATTGCTTTTTTTTCGCACACCACGCAGTCGTTTTCTCCGGATGGCTCCTGCCGAAAGACTCCGCGCTCGACGCAATTGCGGGGCATACTTTCTAAGATATTCTTTGAGAATTTTGCTGCCGTGTCTCGGGAATTATCGGGAGATACGCCGGGGATTTCTCGTTAAACCGCACCTTGCGAAAGAAGAAACTAGGGATTAGACTATCGTTGACCCGGCGAAGAGTCACGACATATACGTTGCCCGCAGGAGGATGAAAATGCCCAAGTTTGACCTGGTGCCATTGCAGGAAGCAATGACCATTACAGCAACGGGGAAGCGCGCCCAGATTACACACGAGTATATGGGTTTCATTAACCGACTGGGCAGTGGTGAAGCCGGAAAGCTTGAGGCGAATTCAAGTGAAAGCGTAACGGCGATCAGGCGCAGGCTGGGCGCGGCAGCCAAGGCGGCCGGCAAAGATATTGTGATCAAGCGTAACGGGGGTTCGGTCTTCTTCTGGGTGCAGCCCAAGAACAAGTCCGGCACCGGGCGCAGGCGCGGGCGGCCCCGCAAGAACGAGACGCTGGGCTAGAATTTCACGCGAGCGCGCAGCTTAGATGTTTGACCTGCTGATAAGAAACGGAATGGTGATCGACGGCAGTGGCAGCCCGGGCTTTTTCGCTGCCGTCGGCGTGAAAGACAACCGCGCCACCGTCATTCGCGGAGACTCCATCTCGCTCCAGGCAGCGCACGCAATTGACGCAAAAGACCACGTGGTATGCCCGGGATTTATCGACCTTCACTCCCACGCGGGTCTAACGATACTGGGCGCCCCGCACCACGACCCGAAGGTCAGGCAAGGCGTCACCACCGAACTGGTCGGCATCGACGGAATATCCCACGCCCCGTTCAAATCGCAGGAAGAGCTCCACCGCTACATCTGGCTGGATTCCGGCCTGAACGGGTATCCTCCCATACCCGCGGACTGGCTGACAGTAGCCCAGCTCCTCTCCAAATATGACGGGACGGTGGCCGTCAATATTGCCTATATTCTGGGCAATACTCCCCTTAGAATCTGGTCCGTGGGTTGGAACGATCGCCCCGCCACGAAGGCCCAGGTCGAAGACATGAAATCGGTCGCGCGGGAGGCGATGGAAGAAGGCGCTTGGGGCCTTTCTACCGGTCTCGATTACCCGCCGGGCTCCTACGCGAGCACGCACGAGCTGGTCGAAATATCGGGGACGGTTGCAAAGCTGGGCGGCTTTTATCACACCCACACCCGGTCCAGCCTGCTCGAAAAAGGGCACCTGGAGCCGTGGGAAGAGGCCCTGGAAATCGGCCGCCGCTCCGGCATTCCCCTGCACATGACGCACTACCGCCAGTCCCGGCAAGGGCTGGGCAGCCATCACGATTACATCGGCCTGATTGAGCGCGGGCGCGCCGAAGGTATGGATGTCACGTTTGACTGCTACACGTATCCGTACTCGGGCACCGCGTTGAACATACGCCTGCCTCACTGGGCCAAGGACGGCGGCCCAGAGCGCGCCATGGCCGCCATGCGCGATAAGAACGACCGCGCCCGCCTGAAGCGCGAGATCCCACGCGACCATCTGGAGAACATCTGGCTGACGAATTTCCTCAGGCCAGAGAACCGCAAGTTCGACGGCAAGCTGCTGACGGATATCGCGGAGATGCGCAGCCAGGACCCGTGGGAAACGATGTTCGACCTGCTACTGGAGGAGAACATGGGGGTATCGATGGTTGGGCTGGGCACGAACGCGCACACCCTGCACGCCTTCGTATCGCACCCATACGGTATGATCGCAAGCGATGCTCTGCTGTTCGGAGAGTACCCGAACCCACGCAGCTACGGCTGCTTCCCGCTGGTGCTCGCGGAGTTCGTGCGAGCGGAGAAGCACCTGAGGCTGCCGGAAGCCATACGGAAGATGACATCATTCCCTGCGCAGCGGCTGGGCCTGCCGGACCGCGGCCTGCTGAAGGACGGCTTCAGGGCGGATATCGCAATCTTCAACCCCAATACCGTCAAAACTCACGCCACTCGGGAGAACCCCAAACAGTACCCCATCGGCATGGATTACGTGATCGTAAACGGTACCGTGGTGATACAGAACGGCGAGAACACCGGGGCGCTGCCGGGAAGGGCCTTGCGGCGGGGCCGCGCCGAGACCTAGCACCCCGGCTACTTCTTCTTTCTCTCTTCCGGCCGCGTCTTGATGTGCTCCACTATGCCGGGTACTGCATCCCCGCTCTCAATCAGGGCGCGGTGCGCGAGTATTCGCAGCCTGTCGGAGTCCGAAAGGTGCTTTTGCACCTTGAGGACAAATTCCCTCACGGTCTGCTCGGGCGTCAGGTCCGAGTTATCTATCGTGAACTTCCGGCGGATGTGCGAGTTCGCGTATTCCTCCTCGAACCGCTTCAGGACGAATTCCACGTCCTTCTCCTTGAGAAGTCCCGGCCTCAAGCCTCGCTGGTCGCGCGGCTTGGGGTGGGTCTTCATCCGTTGCCGGATCGCCTCGGGGCGCGCCTTGAGCAATACCAGGATGGTCTCCGGCGCCACGCGCATCAACGCAGACTCGATCTCCCGGGCCATGGGCGACCGGGCGGCGTAATAGCCGTCGCCGCCGTAGCCGTAGTAGAGGGGCGCAAAGACGGCTTCCTCTATGTGGTAGCCGATCAGCATGTGGTCGGCGTCACCAAGGAACGCCCCGGCGCCGTGGTACTCGATCTGGTATCGCTGGAACCGCTCCTTGAAGGCCGGGCTCATCGCCATGAAGTGCGGGACATCCTCATCGGACAGCTCCGGCGTCGGGATCGTGAAGTGGTCGTGGAAAGTGCGACTGTTGCCCATAGTCTTCGAGATCCACTCGGATATGCCCTCGGAAAGCGTCGTCTTGCCAACGTGCTCGCAACCGACGAGGATGAGCTTCACACAACCCTCCCTGGCTAACTGACATTACGACGCCGGCCACTAAACGGCTCCGCCCGGTCGAATCGTCTCTAGCTCGGCGGGGCCAGCCTGTTCACCTCCAGCCCCTCGGGGCGCTGGAAGTCCTTGTACCGCAGGTGCAGCTCCACGCCGGTCACCGTGCGCGTGAACGCCGCCAGCTTAGCCATCTTCCGGTCCGTGATCTCCAGCTTGTTGTCGCCGCGCTTCACCAGTGCGGCGTCCAGCTTCCACCGGAGCCAGTACGACCCACGGTGCGGCTCCAGAAGCTCCGTGGACGCGGCGGGCAAGACAGCTCCGTTCAGCTTGAACTCCACCTCGTCCTCAACGCAGTAGAAACGGAACGCCACCGTCAGCGTCGGGTCCCGCATTTCACCTTCCCTGCGGGCATTTTCCACGTCGTCGGAGACGACGACGTTCAGGGTCGTCGTCTGCCCCTCCTTGAGGTCCGTGGGAAGCTGGCGGCCGTCCGGTGCGGAGTACGAAGGCATCTTTTCGGTGCTGGCTATGAAATACCGCTTGTCCCTGCGGCCGGTCGCCTCGGGGAAGGCCATTTCTCGAAGCAAGCTGTACTCCCCCTCCGCGAACGGCCAGGGCAGGTATCCCAGAAACATTCCGGTGAACCCCTGGGCGAACAGCGTCTGGCTGGCGGCCCGGTACATCTCGATATTGGCTATGTTGGTGCGGACATCGCTCACCTTGCGCGGCGTGCGGAAGTACGCCGCGGCGCCGGCGGCATTCGCGCTCTCGGCCAGCCATGCCGCCTCCCTGATTCCCGTGTCCATCATCTGGCCGGCAGGCTGGGCTACAACCATGTCAACGGACTTGCTTCTCAGCCACGACTCGGGGTCCAGCCCAAAGCGAAGGTTTTCTTCCTTCCTGCTCCACACCCGTGCCATGACAGGCACTTCCCTGCCCTGGCGCCCTTCCACTTCACTCGCCATTCGCTTCACTTCGGCCACGAACTGGTTCATGATCGGGATGTTCTTCTCAGTGTCCGCCTCTTTGAAGTACAGGGGGAAGAACATGAAGTCGAGATCAATCCCCTCGGCCTGATAGTCTTCGAGGACCTCTCTCAGCAGCGCAAGCTTTTCGTTCCTTACCTGCTCGTTGGCGTAGTCGTAACACCACTCGGTCTTATAGTCCGGGAAGCGGCTGTCTGAAACGCCCAGCGTGACTTCTTTCCCCTTCGTCATCTTGAGCCGTCCACACCGCTCGTCGCCGGGCGCGGCAGGGTCCTGGAGCTTCAGGCTCGGGAAGACGGGCAGGCGCATCTGGCGACTGCGGCGGATAACCTCCTGGAGTTGGTCTGTGCCCATAGAATGGGCGTCTTTGACCATCCGCATAATCCGCCAGTTAATGAAGCTCTTCCATGTCTCCTGGTCCTGGCCGATGATGCGCCCAATTTTCGTCTGGTGGAAAAAGACGTCGCCGAAACCGAGCCCGAAGGTGAGCATCTCGACGCCGGTACCCAGGAGCTCGTCCACTGGCCACCGCATTTTGTGCATGTTCAGGGGCGGGTCAAGTCTCTTGCCGTGAAAGTGATGCGCATCGCTGTAGTAGATCAGCCGGGGGCGTCTCAATAGAGCCTCCTCAAAGGGGGTTAATTGTATGAGATCGGAGACTGGAAAAACTCATGGAACAGGGGTGACTGGGCGCCGTGGCTCGCTATGCGCTTTTCAGGACACGGCAACTCCCAATTTAATGGCACGGAGTGTATCTTCGCACAGCATGGTTGTCAACGATGGGCTTAAACATGGCGCGGAAAGGCAATCGCAAGGTGCAGAAAAGGTCAGGAAATACAATTCAGGAGAGCTAGTTCAGCTTATACCCGTAGCCGCGCACGGTGACGATGTACTTGGGGTTCGAGGGGTCCGGCTCAACGCGCAGCCGTAACCTGCGGATAGACTGCTCGATCTCCTGGTCGCCAACTGCGCCGCCGTTTCGCTCAGGCCAGCCGATTGCGGCTATCTCGTCCTTGCTGCACGCCTGGCCGCGCTTCTGGAACAGCAGGTCCAGAACATCGAATTCCTTACGGGAAAGGGGCGGGTCCAGCTTGTCCGCGCGGATCCATACGTCCCGCGAACGCGAGTCCACCATTATGTCGGCCTCGCCCATGGTTGCAGCGCCTGAAGGCATTGTGAGCGTGGTGCCGCGCTCCTGGAACCGAAGGACAACTTGCCCTTCGGCAAACTCCACCTTGTCGCCGCCTTGCAGCAGGTATGTTTCGCTCTTGAGGCGCTGGCCGTTAACAAACGTGCCGTTCTTGCTGTCCAGGTCGCGAATGCGGAACCGCTCCCCTTCCTGCACAACCTGGGCTGCACCCTGGAAACGAACGGGTTGTCGATAAAGATGTCCGCCGTGGGTGACGCGCCGATCAACAGGACCTGCTGGTCGAGCGGCAGTACGCGCACTCCGGGTAAGCCGCGCTCCACAACGAACATCGAGGACGATTCGTCCGTTGTCTCTTCTTTCCTTGGCAGGTTGAAGTGCTGTTTCATGCCTTATACCCGTTCCTTCCCGCCGTTGACGGATTCCTAGATTCTATCGCCGCCGCCCGTCCGAAAACAAGTAGCTTTGTATCGTCTGCTTTGCGTCTGCCCAAGCGTCCCTGGAATTGTAACGACATTGTAACAACCCTTGAATCCACTGTTACTGAAAGGACACCCTGACAGATGTTACAAACTCTGCGTTATACGTTCGTAAGTCTTGCGGCCGCCTCGTCAGCTATGACTAGTCCGCACTAACTGTCAGGAATGTGTCAGCTATTAGAGGGGTAATCGTCAGGAACTTTGGCTCTCGACCCTCTAATCTAGGGTTAGTAGTCTCCTTGGATTAGGCAGCCCGGACAAATGGGTAGTCGGTTGTGTCAGAAGGAGTGAATGTGTCTACCAATACAACGACCGTTGAAATGACCGGCGCCGCAAAGGATATCAGGGTCCAGGCGCCGCCCGCGGTATCACGCGCACGCTACGAGCCCACGAGGGCAGGAGGTCGTGGCATGATAAATCTCAATAGCTGCCCCCGCTGCAAGGGCGCCGTGATGGAGTCTATAAACCCCAGCTTCGATAGCGCCATGTGCATCACCTGCGGCTGGCGCAAGAGCGAGGTGTCCGCAGAGGTGCTTGCGCAGGTCCAGGCCCATCTGGGCGAGCCCTACATGGAGGACCGCTACACGCACTCCCGGATTGGCACCGGCAAGCCGCCCCTAAGCGGTTGGGACCGTGTCAAGCGAAGCCGCGAGCGCGAACGCCTGAAGGAAAACGGTTCGAACGGCACGGAAGGATTACGCCTGTAAGGCCGCCGAGTCATTGGCCGGCGGCCTTACCTCAGGGAATGCCGGAGGCTGCCCCCCGACGATCACGACTGCCTGGCAGTCTCCCCAAACAATGACGGTCCGGCTGGTGAGTAACCCTCAGCCCTTATACAAGCCACCCGATGCCCCTTATTGACTGACCGCAGCTCCGGCATTCCATCCCTGCATGCGTCTATCGCGATTGGACACCTGGTGCTGAACACGCACCCCTTTGGCGGGTTCATAGGACTCGGAAGCTCGCCCGAAAGTATTATCCTCTCCCGCCTGGATTCGACTGCCGGGTCCGGGATGGGAATGGCAGAGAGCAGGGCCCTCGTATACGGGTGCTGGGGGTTTTTGTGGAGCTCGTTGCGGTCTGCAATCTCAACAATCTTCCCCAGGTACATCACTGCCACCCGGTTGCTCACATGCCTCACAACGGCCAGATCGTGGGCAATGAACAGGTAGGTCAACCCCAGCCTCTGCTGCAGCTCTTTCAACAAGTTAATAACCTGGGCCTGGATCGATACGTCCAGAGCGGACACCGGCTCGTCGCACACGATGAAGCTGGGGCTCACCGCAAGCGCCCGCGCGATGCCGATGCGCTGCCGCTGGCCGCCGCTGAACTCGTGCGGATACCGGTCTACCATGAAGGGGTTCATCCCAACAGTCGTCAGAAGCTCGGCGACGCGGTCCTGGTACTCGGCTTTCGTTTTCGTGAGCTTGTGGACTATCAGGGGCTCTCCGATTATGTCTCCGCAGGTCATGCGGGGGTCCAGCGAGCCGTAGGGGTCCTGGAAGATTATCTGCATCTTCCGGCGGAACCCGCGCATTTCGGCGCCGGACAGCCCGCTGAGGCGCGTCCCTTCGAACGTAACGTCGCCGGACGTGGGTTTGTAAAGCTGGAGTATGCACCTGCCGAGCGTCGTCTTGCCGCTGCCGCTCTCCCCCACCAGGCCGAGCGATTCGCCCTTGTCGATCGACAATGTCACGTCGTCGACCGCTTTCACATCGGCGACCTTGCGCTGCATCACAATGCCGGAGGTCACGGGGAAGTACATCTTGAGGTTCTTCACCTCCACCAGCGCCTCGCGAGAGCCGTTTGCAGTCGTCAAAGTCCCCTCCGTCATACAGCGGTGGCGCGCGTGAGGTCAGGAAGCTCGGCCCAGCGCCAGCAGGCGGATGAGTGCGAGCCGTCCACATGGAGAAGCGGCGGGATCTCGGCCCGGCACTTGTCGATCGCGTACTTGCACCTGGGTGCAAAGCGGCACCCGTCCGGCAGGTGGGCCAGGTCCGGCGGGACTCCGTCTATCGGCTCCAGGCGAGAGCCTTCTGGAGAGTCCAGGCGCGGCACAGACCGCAACAGGCCGAGCGTGTAAGGATGTCGCGGCCGCTCGTAGATCTCCCGCGCATTGCCCTCTTCAATTATCTTGCCGGCGTACATAACCAGCACGCGAGATGCGTATCTGGCAACAACGCCCAGGTTGTGAGTGATGATAATCAGGGCGGTGCCCAGGTTGCGGCAGATAGACCGCATCAGCTCCAGTATCTGCGCCTGAATCGTCACGTCCAGGGCAGTGGTCGGCTCGTCGGCAATGATGAGCTTGGGGTTGCAGCTGATCGCCATCGCAATCATCACGCGCTGGCGCATCCCGCCCGAGAGGTGATGCGGGTAATCGCGAAGCATACGGTCGGGGTCGGGTATCCCCACCATCGCGAGAAGGTCGCGGGCGCGGTCCCTGGCAGCGCCGGGGCTCATGCTCAGGTGCAGCTCCAGCGTCTCGGTGAGCTGCCGCCCGATGCTGAGGACAGGATTGAGCGATGACATCGGCTCCTGGAAGACCATCGCCATCTTGTTGCCGCGGACCTTTCGCATCTCGGACTCAGACAATGCGAGGAGGTCTCTCCCCTCAAACAACACTGAACCGTCGACAATCCGTCCGGGAGGGTTGGCAACAAGCCGCATCAGCGAGAGCGCGCTGACGCTTTTGCCGCAGCCGCTCTCACCGACAATGCCGACAATCTCGCCTTCTTCGATTGTGTAGCTAATCCCGTCGACGGCCTTGACCACGCCGTCCTGAGTGCGGAAATGCGTGGAGAGGCCCTTCACTTCGAGAAGTCGTCCCATTCACTTTCCTTGACCGCCGGGATAAGGCATATGATATCAGCTTTTGCCCGGAATTCGCCTGGTTTAGGTACAGGCACGGGGGATCGCCACCAAGCTACCCCCATAGTATCGCTACGTAGTGCAAAGTTACTATTGAAATGGTTTATTAGGTGGGTTGGGCCAAGCTATGTATAATACACAGCAGTTTGGGTTAACGTTCACCGCACCAACTATGAGCAGCGACAACAACGATCAATCCCGGCGCGGGGATAGCTCCGAAAGCTCGCAAGAGAAGGAAGAGCTTCGCCAGATGCGCATGCAGATGTTCGACGTCTCCAACCGCATCGCACTACTGAAAAGCGAGATTGCGGAGAAAGAGGAGCGCCGCGCTGCCCGGCACGAGCGCAGCCGCCGTCACCACCGCCGGAAAAAGATCGTACGTTTAATTTGGGGGGCTGTGCTGGTACTGGCCCTGACCGCCATTGTGCTCAGCATCCTCCTCTGGGTTTAAGAGGCCCCTCCTCCTGAAATGTAACGAATCGCCCAGGCGGGCGGTTATGCCGCCCGCGCGACCCCTCTGCATCCCCGCTGCCGCCCCGTCCCCTTGACACCCCAACCCCCGCCTCTACAATGTCCCCATAGGCAAATTCCGCCGCCAGGAGCCCGCCGTGCCCCATTCCGCTTCGCCCTTCGCAACGTACGTCGTCGGCAGTCTGCCCCGCCCTCAATGGGTGCGCGATGTCATAGAGGACCGCAAGGCGGGCCGGCTTTCTGAGGCCGATGCGGACAAGCTGCTGGACGGCGCGGTTCTTTCCGCCGTGCGAATGCAGGAGCGCGCAGGGGTCGACTACCTTTCCGACGGCGAATGGCGACGCGAGAGCTACGTGAAGGTGTTCACCGAGGCGGTAGCGGGCTTCACCCCGGACCTCACCGTGGCCGCCCAGGGGGTTGCCTACCCCGCCGTCACCGGCAAGCTGAAGCCCCGCCGCCCAATGGCCGTGGAGGAGGTGCGCTTTCTCAAACAGAACACCGCCTCAAAGGTCATCGCAGCAGTTCCCTCGCCCTACACCGTCGCAAGAAGGATGTGGTCTCCCGACCACTCCCGCAAGGCGTATCCCACCCGCGAAGAGTTTATGGACGCGTGCATCCCAATTGGCCGCCAGGAACTGGTAGCCCTCGTGAAGGCCGGGGTGGACGCCATCCAGCTCGACGACCCCTGGCTCGCCCTCCTGGTAGACGCCGACTACCGCAAGCGCGAGGGGATCACGAGCATCGACAGCGAGGCCACGCTCTCCGTCAAGGGCGTGAACGAGTCCGTCGCCGGCTTCTCCGGCGTGCCCGTCAGCGTCCACCTCTGCCACGCCCACTTCAACCGCCGGCACGCCACAAAGGGCGCGTACGACCTGATCATAGGCGCCCTGGGGCAGATGAACGTCCAGCGCTTTGCAATGGAGTTCGCCACGCCCGACGCGGGCGGCCTGGGCGCGCTGAAGCACTTCCCGAAGGACAAGGTCCTGGGCCTCGGCGTTATTGACCACACAGACCGGCACGTGGAGACGCCGCAAGAGGTCGTCGATCGCACGGAGCGCGCCATGGAGTACGTGCCCAAAGAGCGGCTGACCCTGAACCCGGACTGCGGATTTGCGCCTTCCAGCATCAACCCCATGGACTTCGACGAGGCGTACCTGAAACTCGTGGCCCTGAGCAAGGGAGCGCGGATGCTGCGAGAGAAGTACGCATGAAGCTGCCGAACGGCGAGAACTGCACCGTTGACCGCGACACCATCGCCGATTACCTCCTGTCTGCCACGCACCCGACCGGCCAGATAAAGGCGAAGTCCTTCGCGGCATTCGGCTTCGAGCGCGTGGACCTGGATGACGTTGCGGCGAGCCTTTTGGACCTTGGGCGCAAGGGCGAAGTCGCCGGCGCCACAGAGACTAGCCACGGCGCGAAGTACTTCGTGGACGGCGCGCTGGAGTCCCCCGTCGGCATCAAGATGTTCATCCGCACCGAGTGGGTCGTGGACAGGGGATCGGATATCCCCGCCTTCTCGGCCGTCTATCACCACGCACCGCCGCCAAACGCCGGAGGGTAAATGTTCAGAGAGCTGGAGCTCGTAGTCCTCACCCGAAACGTCCCCGAACACCGCCTCCTTGCCGGAGACGTGGGCACCGTGCTCCACTGGTACAAGGACGGCGAGGCCTACGAGGTGGAGTTCCTGACCGGCGACGGCCTCCCCGCCGCCGTCGTCACGCTCTCAAAGGACGACGTCCGGGAGATCGACTCCGCAGAAGTGCTCCACGTGAGGAGGATACGTTAGCATCATATGCCAACCGCTGAAATCGTCGCCATCGGCTCCGAGCTGCTGCTCGGCCAGATCGTAGACACCAACTCCGCCTGGATGGCCCAGCGCCTCTCCAACCTGGGCATCAACATGTACTTCAAGACCGTCGTCGGCGACAACCCAAAGCGCATGAACGAGGTGATCACCCGCGCGCTGGAGCGGTCGGACATCGTCATTACCGGCGGCGGGCTCGGCCCCACGCAGGACGACCTCACCCGCGACATCGTCGCCGAGGTCACTGGCCGCAGGCTCATGCTCGACCCCGCGCTGCTGGACCAGATAGAGCAGCGCTTCCGCAAGCGCGGCTTCATCATGACCCCGAACAACGAGCGCCAGGCCTACGTGCCGGAAGGCGCAATTCCCGTCTCCAACCCCAACGGAACCGCGCCGTCCTTCATCGTGGAGGACCCACGCGGCGTCGTCATCTCCCTCCCCGGCGTCCCGTTCGAGCTCCAGTGGCTCTTCGAAAACGAGGTGGTCCCCTACCTCCGCCGCAAGTTCAACCTGAACGAGGTGATCTGCTACCGCGTGCTCAAGGTCTCGGACATGGGCGAGAGCGCCGTGGACGACCGCATCGGCCACCTCATCGCCAACTCCAGCAACCCTACCGTCGGCGTCCTGGCCCACCCCGGCCAGGTGGACGTGCGCATCACCGCCAAGGCGGCAGACACCGCCGAGGCCGCGCGCCTCATGGCCCCGCTGGAGGCCGAGATACGCCGCCTTCTGGACAACAAGGTGTTCGCGGTGGACAACGAGACGATGGAGGACGCCGTCGGCAAGCTTCTTAAAGCGAACAAGAGCACGATCGCGGTGTACGAGGACCTCACCTGCGGAATGGTGGCGGAGCGCCTGCTCCAGGCCGGCCGCGAACACTTCGCCGAGGGCGTAATCGGCAACAGCCTCACCTCGGTCCGCAGGCTCCTCGCCTCCGCCGGCCGCGGCAAGGTCGAAGACGTGGCAGACCCCGATCAAATAGCCGTGGAGCTGGCGAAGGCCATCCGCGTCGCCTCGGGCGCCGACATCGGCTTCGCCGTCCACAGCGTCCCCGACTACACGGACGGCGCGCAGAACCTCGCCCGCGGCCAGACCTACATGGCGATAACCGACGGCTCAGGCGTGAGGAAGCGCACGTTCAACACGGCGGGACGCGGCCGCCCGGACCGCACCCGCACCAGCATGCACGCAATGGAGCTCGTCCGCCGCGCTCTGACAGAAGGCTACCCGGACAGGATTGCGCCAGTGGCCGACCCGAGTAACTGACGAAAAAAGAGCAGGGCCCCCGGATTGCTCCAGGGACCCTGCGAGGAAGGTGCCATAGGGAACACCTACCTACCGCACCTCCGACTGCTACTATCCAAAACCTAGCCTCCTTTCCAGAGTCCCCAAAGAATTTTAGACTATCATCTGCCACACTACGGACTCTGAGTTTCATTATAACCACGAAATACAGAGAAATTAAAGGGCTTTTCCGCCGATCGCCCCGCCGGCGGCTTCACACAGCCACAAACAGATTTCCAGAGAAGCGCGAGGGCAACATTCTCCCGCTTACGCAGGTCCGTACTTCCGCCCCTACCCTTTCGCCTTCTCCGCCTTCACGAACTCCTGGCCGGCGTTGATGAACAGGTCCCACACCCGCGCGTTCGACGTTATCTCGTCGTACATCCTCTTCCCCGCGCCGTGCACCCGCTCGCGCACCTTCGCCTCGAACTCCTTCACCCTCGGGTGGTTCGGCTGGCCGAGCAGGCCCATCGACTGCGCAATGTCGTTCGGGCCGGAGGTGTAGTAGTCGATGCCCTTCACCGCCAGTATCTCGTCGATGTTCTTGAGCGACTCCACGTCCTCAAGCTGGGCGATGACTATTATGTTCGCGTTCGACCACTGCATGTACTCCAGCGCGGACTTGTGCCGGCCGAACGTGGCGGCGCGCGAAGAGCCGTAGCTGCGCTTCCCCTCCGGCGCGAAGCGGCACGATTCCGCCAGCTTCCGCGCCCGCCCCCCGTCCGTGATGTGCGGCCCCATGATCCCCAGCATGCCCCTGTCCAGGAACCGCAATATGGTATCCGGCTCAATGTTCGGAACCCGTGCGATGGGCGTCATGTCCACCATCTCGCAGATGCGCACCAGATCATCGAGGCTCTCCGGCGTGAACGGCCCGTGCTCGCTGTCGAACTGCACAAAGTCGAAGCCCGCCAGCGCCATCAGCTCAATGACGGTCGTGGACGACCACGTCAGCGTGAATCCGTGGGCCCGCTTGCCCTCGCGGGCGAGCTCGATAAGCTTGTTGGGTTTCATGGCATCTCCACCGGTCAAAAAGTAGTGCGTGGAATTGTAATGGAGTGGAGTGGGAATGTGTAGTTTAGAGCGTATTCCTGTAGGGGCGGCAACGCTCTGAAGGAGCGTGTTCCCTGGGTCCAGCCCAACGGGCTGGGTAAGGTCCGACATACCAGACGGCCTGAAGGGCCGTGTTAAGTCCACACCGAAGGATGCCCCCGAGAACACGTTGACATGGCCGGGTAACACGCCCCTTCAGGGCGTTTCGTGAATTGGTCTCTTTACCCAGCCCGGTGGGCTGGGCTCAGGGAACACGGCCCTTCAGCAACTGTCTTGGAAGTCAATAGAGATTCTGGCTCTTTCAGCGTT
>VGZY01000012.1 GCA_016872355.1 SAR202 cluster bacterium
TGCCTGACGGCGGATGCCGGGGCTAAAAATTCGCCCGAACATGACATCAATTTGAAGAGGCTCGTCCAAAATCCTCTCCTCCCGAGGTAACGCAAAGGTCTCCTAAGGGAGAGGAGGGAAGCAGCCCTTCCGACCCGTCCCCGGCTTTGTCTCCCCCTTGATGGGGGAGATGTCGCGGCTTTGCGCGACAGAGAGGGTGATTGGGAGGGGTGGCAGGGCGGATTCCCTCTGCTCCCTCTGAGGGAGAAGGTGGCCGAAGGCCGTATGAGGGTGGGCCGTTCCATCCGGGCAACGACCTCTAAGACGCAATCGCCTGAGGCGCCATTGCCCCCTTCATCCTTCATACTTCGCCCTCTCCCCTACCCGTGCGACGGCGCGGCCGGGGCGGCGTCGCGGCGGATGTCTACGTTGAGGAGCGACGGGAGCCCGGAGTCGAAGGCGCGCTCCAGCGCGGGGCGCAGATCGGCGAAGGTTGAGACGCGCTCGCCGTGGCAGCCCATGGCGGTGGCGATCTTGTCGTAGCGCGTGGGCAGCAGCTCGCACTCGTAGAGTCGGCCCTTGCCATAAGAGCGCAGCTGTATCTGGTACTCCGCGCCCCACGCGGCGTCGTTGCCCACGATCGCGACGAACGGCAGGCCGTAGCGCAGAGCAGTGTCCATCTCCAGCGCGTGGAAGCCCGCCGTGCCATCGCCCAGGAAAATGACGATGCGCGACTTCGGGTGCGCCACCCTCGCCGCGATGGCCAGGGGAATCGCGCTGCCGATGGATCCGGCGATGCCGTTGATGACGCGGACCGGGGCGGTCATGCACGCCTGTGCCCACTGCCCGAACTCACCGCCGTCGGAGATGAACACGTCCTGCTCTCCGGTCAGGAACTCCTGCACGGCGTAGCAAAGCTCCGCGGCGTACAGAGGGCCGGTCGGCGGGGAGGCCAGCGCCTTCCACTCGGGCGGCCGGTGGGCCAATGCAGCCTTCGTGTGCTCGGTCCAGGAGCCGTAGTCCCACTCGCGCTCCTTCGCCAGCTTGAGGAGCAGCTCCGTGGACTTTAGCGGGTCGGCGGCGTAGGCCTGCGCGACGCGTGACGCATCCGCAAACTGCCGCTTCGTCTGTTTGATCGACTCCTCTTCGGCGTCGAGCTGGATGAAGCTCGCGTCCGCCGCGAAGGCGGGAGGCTGGCCGAAGCGCATCGTGTAATCGACTTTCTTGCCGACTACGAAGACCGTATCCGCCTTCTGCAGCACGCCGGCCAGGCCGCCCAGGCTGGGGTCGTTCACGCCGCGCGGGCTCTCCATGAACGCGACCGGGATGCGCGTCCTGTGTGACAGCGACTTGACCTCATCGCGCGCCCTGCCGCGCATCATCGCCGGGCCGGCGATCATTATGGGCCGCCGGGCCGTTTCCAGCGCGTCGAGAATTGACGCGGCCTCGCGTTCCTTTAGCGGGCCGGGCGACTGCATGAGGTTGTACGGCAGCGGCCCCGGCTCCTTGATCCCTTCGACAGGCTTCTCAAGGAAGTCGAAAGGCAGCGAGATGTGCACGGGGCCGGGCCGACCGGCGGATGCGATGGCGAAGGCGCGCGTCATGTCTTCGGCGAGGCCGGGGCCGGACTGCGCCGTCCACGACGCCTTGCAAACGTGCGAGGCGATCTCCGCCTGCGCCATCTCCTGGAACGCGCCCTTGCCGAGCTGCGCGAGCGACGCGTGGCCGGTCAGGATGATGCAGGGCGACTCCGCCATCATGGCGCCGTACATGGCTGAGACGGCGTTGGCCATGCCGGGGCCGGCCGTGACCATCGCCACGCCGGGCTGGCCGGTGAGCCTGCCCCACCCATCGGCCATGTGCATGGCGGCGGCCTCGTGCCGGACGTGGACGATGCTGACGCCGGCGTCGATGCAGGCATCGAACAGCGACATGATCTGGTTGCCGGAGAGCGCGAAGATGCGCTCCACGCCCAACGATTTGAGTGTCTTGATGACGACATCCGCGCCGCGCATGACGGGCCTCCGTGTGAGCAGGTTGACAGGGGAGAGGATACACCCGTAACCCTGCGGATGCTAGTCGAAATGGTATAATCTTCGAGCGTCCGGAACGACGCACAATGAGGGGCTAAATGGACATCACCAGCTACGCTACTGTGGGGTTTTATGACCGCGGACTGGAGACCGCGCTGGACGCCATTGCGGCGGCGGGGTTCCGGCAAGTGGAGGTCCTCAGCAACCCGCCGCATATGTCCACGCCGCCGGAGGGCAATGACCTCAGCGAGTTCCTGTCGCGACTTCGTGCGCGCGGGCTGAGCGCCCGAAGCATGCACGCGCCCACCATCAAGACGGTGCTGGCCGCGCCGAACGAGGAGTGGCGCGCGCGGGAGGTGGCGCTGCTGGCGCGGTACCTCCGGCTGGCCGGCGAGCTGGGCGCGAAGGAAATCGTAATCCACCCGAACCCAAACCCGAAGTTCGTCCCCTACCCTGATGACCCTGCTCTGCATGCCGTGATGGTGGCGTGCGCGATGAAGTCGCTTGACGAGCTTGTGCCGGTGGCGGAGAAGGCCGGGGTGTGCATGGCGCTGGAGAATATCCACTACCCCTGCAGGTACCCGTACCGGACCGTGTCGGAGATACGGGAGCTTGTGCAGGACTACCCAGCAAAGCATGTGGGCATCGCGCTCGACACCGGTCACTCTGCGCTGGAGCCGCACAACGTCGCCGATGACGTCCGCATTGCGGGCGACAGGCTGCGGGCTACGCATATCCACGACGTGAAGGGACACGGATACGAGGACGACCACCGCGCGCCCGGGCTGGGTATCCTGGACTGGGCGCCCATCGTCGCCGCCCTGCGGGAGATCAGCTACGCCGGGGCATGGACGTTCGAGGTGATCGAGCCCGTTGCCAGCGAGACTCCTGAGGAGATGGCGCGGGTGACGCGGGAGTGGGCGCGATCGCACGGGCTGTGCTAGACGCTTACTCGAACCAGAATGAGTACAGATCGGCGTCCTCCCGCCAGAAGTGGAGGCGTATGGTTGTCGAGGGGAACGAGGCGGGCGAGTCGGCGCCTTCCCATGTCATAACGTGGTCCAGGCTATCGCCGGCGAAGGCCCGCGACTGCTCGAAGCGGAATCCGGCCGGCCACTCCCCGTCGCGGACGCCGTCCCCTTCGCGGAGGGCGACGCGGATGGCACCGCCGGGCCTGGTGCGCGCGTTGATGTGGAGCCTGCCGCCGGGGCACGCGAGCGGCTTCGTAAGCATGTAGCCGCCCAGGTCGCCGGTGCTCACGGACACGAACCGGTCGCGCTTCAGCGTCGCAAGGCACAGCGTGGGCGGCATATCGCTGCTCGACTTCGCCTGGCCCGGCTTGTGAAGGTACGGGCGGCCGTTGTAGTAGATATAGACTTCGTCGCCCACCTCTGTGATGTGCTGGACGGCCTGCACCATACCCCAGTCGTAGGCGCCCTTCAACGGCTGCGAGTTCGGGATGAAGGTGGGCCGCTCGGGGTGACGCTCCCAGCTCACGCCGTCGCGGCTCCAGGCAAGCTCCACGTCCATCTTGAAGTCCTTGCCGTTGCCGAGGAACTTCTCGTGCTCCACGTGCGACCACAGGTTCCAGAGGAAGCCGAAATAGATGCCGTTGTAGCGTGAGACCGGCATACCGTACAACGCCGGCGCGCTGGCCTCATCCCACCGTACGACGTTGATCGGCTGGGTCCACGAGATAAGGTCTGCGCTCTCGGAGTACGCGATGCGCCTGATCTCCCCCGCGTTCACAGTGGAGCGCCGATAGTGCATGAATACGTCGCGCTCTGGGTTGTATAGGATGTTGTTAAGGGTGTCCGACCGGCCGTAGAACACGGGGTTTTCAGCAGCATCGGTCCAGCGCACGCCATCCTGGCTGTAGGCAATCCGCTGGGTCATGGCGTGCATGTTCTCAGGGTCAGGGAGCGCGCTCTTAACGAGCGACGGCTGGTACAGCATGGCGTACCTGCCACGGTGGCGCATCCGCTCGGGCAGGGCTATCACAGACCCCATCGCATGCTCGAAGCAGACGTTGTTGTCCTTGCTTCCGAAGTGGTCGAAAAGGCCCAGGGACGGCGCGCGCCACTCAACGCCGTTGTCGGACTCGTAATACAGTCCAAGGTGCGCGCCTGGCACGTCATCGTTGCCGGCCTTCTTGATCACTTCTTCATCGACTCCCCGTACCCAGGCGCGGAACAGGCCGCTGTGCGCGTCACGGATCACTGTCCCGTGGTACAGCGGCGACTTCTCGCCGATGCGGATAACGGGATTGGCAGGGTGCTTTACCGGCTGATGAACCGTGCGCCGCGCGCCATTGAGGTCGTCCACGACGCGCCAGTCCATCAGGAGCTGGCGGGCGTGTCCCACATCTACCGGTGAACCCGGGATGATTCTGTAGGAGTGGCGGAATGTCTGGGAGCCCTTGCGGATTGCGGACTCTGTCATCGCGTAACTGAATGTCGGATGCGTGGGCATGGCCTACGTCGCCCCCTTTGCGCCGGCATCGTCGAGCTCCATGGCCTGGTGGATCCAATCGAGAAAGAGCCGGATCTCGATCTCATCCAGGTCGCTCACCTTCACATGGCGCATGTTCTTGCCCGTGCCTTCGATGCGGCCCGAGGAGTCTTCGATGGCGGCGCCGTTCATGAAGCCGAGGGTGGCGTAGCTGTGCGTGGCGGCAAGGTAGAAAACGTTGCCCTTGTTGACGTAGACGGGCTGGCCCCACTTTACCGTCTCTTTGATCTGAGGGTAGGCGTCCAGCAAAAGGTTGCGCAGCGCCTCGGCAATGATGCGCGGGCCGGGGTCCTGCTCGGCCATCCAGCTGTCGACGTTCCTGCTTCGCGGCATGGCGGCGCCTCCGGTACGGGTGACGTGGTGCGGTTAGGAGCGGAGCGAACGGAGGGCCGGACCCCGCCGACCTCTCTCCCCCTGCCCCCTCTCTCCGATTTCAGAGAGAGGGGGTAAATACCTGGGGCTCCGCCCCAGACCCCGGTGCGGGGCAAAGCCCCGCACCCAAGCAAGAGGCTTCGCCAAGTACCCCTCTGAGGCCTTCGCCCTCTGACTCCCATCGGGCCTACGGCCCGAATGGACCTGCCGAGCCTTCGGCTCGGCCTCAATACCCTTTCCCTCCCAGGGAAGGGGCAGGGGTTAGGTGGCTGTTTGTCCCGCCTCTCCCCGATGGAGAGGCGTTTGGGTGCTTTGACCCAAAGGGTGAGGGCTAAGGCTGTTCGGCCCCCTTCTTACCTCTCCCTTGACGAGAGAGGTCGTCCCGATGCCCCATCGGGACGGGTGAGGGTGCTGGCTGCTCCGGCTGTTACCGTACCCCGTACTTCGCTCTGGATCCCGATGAGCCATCGAATCGGGGCTGTCCCCGTACCCCGGCTGAGGGTTGGGTGGGCGCTTACCTCACCCGCACGAGCTTTTGCAGGGAGCGCAGGATGGTCGGCGGGGTCATCAGGCGGCCGATTTCCGAGTAGGCTACCTCTGCAACATATATATCCCCGTGCGAGTCGCAGGCGATGCCGTGCGGGGCGTAGAACCGGCCGGCATCCTCACCGTACGAGTACTCGCCGCAGCGGGCGAGCACCTTGCCCTTGCGGTCCATCACCGTCACGCGCGGGCCCAGGTTGGTGCCCGTAATGTTCGACTTTATGCCGGCGAAGTACTCGCCAACATAGACGACGTCTTCATTGCCGTTGTCCACGCAGACAGCGGCGCACTTGGACATGTTCACCCACTGCTGCTGGAACTTGCCCTTGGAATCGAAGACCTGCACGCGGTGGTTCTCGCGGTCGCCGATGTAGATATAGCCATCGCGGTCGATCGAGATGTTGTGGACGATGTTGAAGCATCCAGGGTCCGTTCCGGACTCGCCCCACGAGGTGACGTACCGGCCATCCGGGGTGTACTGGTGCACCTTGGCGTTGCCGTAGCCGTCGGAAACGTACAGGTTGCCGTTGCGGGGGTCCACGGCGGCGTGGGTGGGCAGACAGAAGGGCTTGCCGCTCATCGCAGGCGCGGGCTTGCCTGGCTCCCCGAGAGTGAAGAGCAGCTTGCCGTCCAGTGTGAACTTGCGCACGGTATGGTCGCCGTTGTCGATGCAGAAGATCGTATCGTCCGGGCCCATCGCCACGCCATGCGGCACCGTGAAGATGCCCTCGCCCCAGGACTTGATGAACTTGCCGTTCCTGTCGTACTTGATGATCGGGTGCCCGCCGCGGTTGAAGACGTAGACGTTGTCGTAGGCGTCCACGGCGACGGCCGTCGCCTCCTTGTAGGTCCAACCCTCGGGCAGATCGCCCCAGTCCTTGCCTGTGATTTCGTACCTGTATTTACCGCTACCGATTATGGCCATTTGTTACCCCTTGGTTAATTGAAATCAGGATTGGACACCCCCCACACCCCGGTCACCCTCTCTGTCAGCCGGAGCCCTGACATCTCCCCCTGAGGGGGAGAATAGACAGGTGGCTTCGCACCTATTTCCACCTTTCCGGGTTCCAGACCTCGAGCATGACCGTCACACCCATGTCCAGGTACTTCTGGCGGTGCTCAGGCTGGTCGTTGCGGTGGCAGACCTTCGTGTCCGAGCCGCGGAGCACCTCCACGGCGTGCTTGACGCAGTCATCTACCGACTTGAACGGGTGCTTCGGATGGCCCTCAATGTCCAGCGTCAGGTCCATGGGGCCGAATGAGATGCAGTCCACGCCGGGCTTGGCGAACTGGCGGGCGTTGGCTACGGCGCTGACGGACTCCACCTGTATCCATAGCACGCCGGTCTCCTCCCAGAACTTGCGGTACTCAACGTGGTCCTTGCGCTTTGCGAGGCCCAGGCGATACCTGCCGCCCCAGCTCCTGACTCCGCGCTGCCTGTAGTAGAAGTTCGCCACAGCTTCGTTGACGGTCTCGTCGGTTTCCACCTGGGGCACCTCAATGCCGGTGGGGCCGAGGTCCAGCAGGTTGCCGACCAGATATGTATGCTTCGTATGTTTGATACGGAAGTGGACGTGCACGCCGAGCTCCGCGCCCATCTCGCAAAAGGCCACCAGATTCTCCTCTGTGAAAGGCGAGTGCTGGCTGTCCACGTGGACGTAAGAGTAGCCGCCCTTCTCCACCACCCTTGCAAGATCGTCCTTTTTCGCGTTCATCGGTGCGGACGTGCCGATCAACACCTCGCCGGCGCGGATGCGCTTCTTGAGGGTGAGGGCGCTCGCTTTCGTGGGTTCCCTGTAGTAGTTCACTGGCGGTTCCTTTCCGTCGGGAGTCTTCGCGGGGATGGCCGGAGTCGCCCACGCTGTCCGACATTATACTGCACGTCGGCTTGCATGGTGCTGGCCCTGTTGACCAGTAAAGGGACTGAAAATATAATCCGTTTTCGACCTGTGGTGTTTTCGTGACGATCTCGCGCACAGGCATGTGCGTTTCGTAGCTGGTGCTCACATGGTTGATCAGGCCCGGGCAGAGCTCTGGGTACAGGGCCGCCCTCAAAATGGGTCCAGAATTGTGCTCTCCAAAGGCGTGACGTGGATCGGCCGCGCCACCACGAACAATATCGTCGTGGAGGACTCCGGCGTGTCCCGCCAGCATGCCGGAATCCGGGAAGACCGGGCGGGCTACTGGATCAAGGACATGGGGAGCACGAACGGCACTTACATCAATGGCCTTCGGGTCCGAGGCGAAGGCCAGCGCCTGCAGGACAACGACCGCATAGAGCTGGGCAGCAACGGCTCGGTTGCCTGGGTTTTCAAGCTGCCGGCGCAAGGCGACTCCAGGAGTGCGTAGACCATGAGTCGCTCCGCCTCGAGAAGCGTCGACAGGCCGTCCAGGCCACCCCGCCGCACCAGAGAGACCCGGCGCTCCGGGGACTCAGAACCCCACTCCGTCAAGCATCGCGACCCCGAAAAGGCACACAACGAACCGCAGCCCGACATGAAGCTATCGCGTGGCTTCGGCAGGGAAGCGTTTCTTGACCACGCAGCTGCCATGGGCGACCATTCTGAACGCGGTACCACGGCCGACAATCTTCAGCGCGCGTACGGGAATCGCTACGTCAACCGGCTTGCCGACCATATCCGGGGCAAGCAAACCGCGCAGAATGCCTCCAGGCCCGCGGCCGCGCCGGCCACGTCAACGATTACCCCGACCCCCGCGCAGGTAACCCAGCCACAGCCTGCTCGTCGTGGTCAGCGATTTCTACGGCGCCCGCTGGAAACGCCCCGGCGCGGAATGGGAAGAGAGCCGCAACCCCATCGACAAGGCCCTGGCCTGGGTGACAACCCTCGCGTAGCCGCCGAAAACTTGTGCGGTGTTGACTGGTGGCAGGATAATTGTTCTAGCCTTTCCCACTCGCCAGGAGCCCTCTTGATCCCTCTCAAGCTCACCGTCCGCAACTTCATGTGCTACCGCGACGGCGCGCCCACGCTCGACCTGCAAGGCATACACGTCGCGTGCCTTTGCGGCCAGAACGGCCACGGCAAGTCCGCATTGCTGGACGCCATAACCTGGGTCCTCTGGGGAAAGGCGCGCGCGGACAAGCAGGAAGAGCTCATCCACCAGGGCCAGGAGGAGATGGCCGTCGACCTGGAGTTCCTTTCCCACGACCAGCGTTACCGCGCCAGCCGCAGGTACGGCCCTGTGGGCCGCGGCAGGCAGAAGGCCACGCTGCTGGATCTGCAGGTCCTGGAGGGCGATGCCGTCCGGCCGATCACAGGCAACACGGTGCGGGAGACGGAAGAGCGTATTCGCGATCTTCTGCACCTGGACTACGATACCTTCGTCAACACCGCCTTCCTCCTCCAGGGCCGCGCCGACATGTTCACCCGCGCCACGCCCAGCCAGCGCAAGGAGACCCTCGCCGAGGTGCTCGGGCTGGGGTACTACCAGAAGCTGGAGGAGCGTGCGAAGGAACGCGCGCGCGACCTGCAGGAAAAGGTCAGGGACATGGACGCCTCCATCGCACTGACAGAGCAGGAAGTCGCCCGCAAGCCACAGGTGGAGGCGGACCTTGCGGCGGTCGCCGCCAACCTGGCGCGCATAGAGCCGGAGGCGGAGGCGCAGAAGCAGAAGGCCGAGCAGGCGCAGCAGTCGGTCGACGCCCTGCGCGTCAAAGTGCACGAGCACGCGGCCGTCGTCCGCCGCCTCGCCGAAGCGCAGCGCGAGGTTGCGGAGCTGGAAAAACAGGCCCGCGCAAACCAGGCGAAAGTCATCGACTTCGAAACCGTGATGAAGCGCGAGCCGGAGGTGCGCGAGGGGCATGCCCTGCTCCAGAAGACCCGCGCGGAGGCCGAGCGGCTTGGCGAGGCGCTATCGAAGAAGAGCAGGCTCGACGGCGAGCGGTCGCGACTGGAGCAGGAGATAGCCGTCCGCAAGGCCGGGCTGTCCGCCGCCGCGGAGCAGCTAAGGAAGCGCATCGCGGACGAGCTCGAGCCCAGGGCGCACAGGCTCCCCCAGCTTGAGGCGGACCTTGCGGCCCTGGAATCAGAGCGCGCACGCCTGGACGCGCTGGAGGGGCAGGTGAACGCCGCCCGAGCGACGGCAGCCGCCATGGCGGCCGACCTGGAGCGGATGGACCGCGCGATGGTGGCGATGACCTCGCTGGACCAGAAGCGCACGGCCCTCGAAAAGGAGATCGCCGTGCAGAAGGAGCGGCTGGCCTACCAGGCCGGCCAGCTTCGGAAGACTGTCGCCGGAGAGCTGGAGCCGCGCGCCAGGCGCATCCCGGAGATCGAGAAGTACATATCGGAGCTCGTCGCCCAGGAGTCCGGCCTTTCAGCCGTGGCGGACTCCATCCGCGCCCGGCGGGCGGAGGCCGAGGACGCCTCGTCGAAGGCGAAGGCACTCCACGCCGCGAACGAGCGCCTGCGGCACGAGATGGCGGAGACCCGCAAAAAGTTCGACATGCTGGACGGCGGCGACCTGAAGTGTCCCCTCTGCAAGACGGACCTCGGGCCGGAGGGCCAGGCCCACCTGCGCCGCGAGTTTGAGGCGCTCGGCCGCGAGAGCAAGCGCCAGTACCAGGCGAATGAGGCGGAGATAAAGGACCACGAAAAACGGCACAAGGAGCTTTCCGAGGCCATCGGAAAGCTGGAGGCGGACCTCGACGGCAGGCGCCGCTTCGTCCAGAGCGCCATAGCCGGCGCGAAGCAGGCGCAGAAGGAGTCCATAGACGCCGCGCACAAGTTCGCCGTGACACAGGCGGACCTGGTCGCTACGGAAGCGACGATTGCGCAGTCCGACTTCGCGCACAAGGAGCGCGCGCGCCTCGCCACCGTGCACCGCGAGATATCGGCGCTCGGCTACGACGCCAACGCCCGCGCGGCGCTCCAGCGCAAGGCAAGGGAGACGGCAGACGCCATCGCCAGGCAGGAGGGAGAGCTGAACGCCGGGAGGCAGCGGGCAGGCATCAGGCTATCGAAGCTGGAGACGGACCTGGATGCGTGCCGCGCGGCCGCGCAGCAGCTTCCCGCCGCCCGCGCGGAGATGGAAGCCACTCAAGCGCGAATTGCTTCCGGGGACTTCGCGCATGAAGAGCGCCGGCAGCTTGGGAAGCTTAACGAGGCAGTCGCGGCGCTCGGGTACGACGCAGAGAAGCACCGGGAGGCCCAGGAGCAGGCAAAGAGGCTGGCGGAGTACGACGACCTCCACCGCAGGCTCTCGGACGCCGTCACGAATCTCAACAACCTCCGGGACGCCCTCGCGGTCATCACCGGCAGCCTCAAGCGCCGCAAGGAAGACGCGGCGCAGGACGAACAGCGCCGTTTGGCCCTGGACGGGGAGCTCAAAGCCCTCCCGGGACTGGAGGCGGAGCTGGCAACCGCCCGCGGCCTCTTCCAGTCGACTGAAAGGAGGCTCCAGGACGCGCGCGTTCAGCACCGCGTGCTGTGCAAGCAGCTTGAGCGCATCGCGGCGCTGGAAGGGCAGCTGAAGGCGAAGCAGAAGGTGCGCAAGGACCTGGTGGACGAGAAGGGGGTCTACGACGAGCTGACGGTCGCGTTCGGCAAGAACGGAATCCAGGCCCTCATCATCGAGACGGCCATACCGCAGCTACAGGACGACGCGAACGAGCTGCTGGGGAGGCTGACGGAGAACCGCATGTTCCTCAAGCTCCAGCTTGCGGAGGGCCGCAAGGAGCGGCGCATCGGCATCGCCTCCGAGGAGCTGGAGATCAAGATATCGGACGAGATCGGCACGCGCAGCTACGAGACCTTCAGCGGCGGCGAGGCGTTCCGCATCAACTTCGCGCTGCGAATAGCGCTCTCAAAGCTCCTCGCGCGCCGTTCGGGCGCTCCCCTGCCCATCCTGTTCATAGACGAGGGGTTCGGCTCGCAGGACCTCGAAGGCCAGGAGCGTCTCAAGGAGGCCATCCAGAGCATCCAGGAGGAGTTCCAGAAGATCATCGTCATCACGCACGTGGAAGACATCAAAGAGGCCTTCCCCGTGCGCATAGAGGTCACCAAGACCCCCATGGGGTCCACGTTCGCCGTGGTGTGAGGTTTGAGGAGACGGACACACTTCAGGTCACAGAAAGTGGTCTTAGATTCGCCTCATGTTTTCTGACCGCCAAGCGGTCGTCATGCCCGATGAACGTTAAGTCCCTGACTGGTCACCGTCCATCACGCAGCCAGCCAATCACCGACTTCGAACGAGGTATGGATGAAACACTACCTGACTCTCTATGAATCCTAGTCTCCGTGTTGTCACTATGAAGCCTATCGATCCCCGTAATTAAAGGAGGAGAATTTATCCCTTACGGACGGCCTTCAGCAGGATTCCCCAAGCGCCACTAGCCCAACAGAAAGCGAAAAACCCCGTAACGTTAGCGACGACAAGAATCCAAACAAAGCCGGTAAGCAGGGACCCGGTAAATCCAAATATAGATGTGCCCAAGGGCATTACCCACATGGCCCACCTTCTTATGTCAGCCGATTCCTTCCTTATCTTTACAATCAGATACTCACCCCACAAAACTATGCCTATCAGGCCTAAGGTGGCCCCGCTAACGGCCATTGCCGGGCCGGTTTCAATGAACACTGGCTCGATTCTTGTGGACTGAACTATCTCTACATAACACAAAACGAGGAAGATTGTGAGAGCAGGCCATGCGTGTCCATTCCGAAAGAATGCCATGAACTTCCCCTGTATTTTTGGCGCTTTCAAAGACCACCTTAATGATGATTCCGCCAGGGTTGGCTGGCAACTTGATAGCCGGCATACCCGGAGGCACCAATCGCTGCTACTCCCGCAACAACTGAAACGCCCCCTGCGAACCATCCCGCGGGACCTCCAACTCCCGCAACTGTGACCCCAGCTCCGATCAATACAGCCCCTACGCCAAATCCGACTGCAACTATCGCTGTAGCGTGAAGGGCAGACTCCGCTTTGTGCGCCGCGTTCTTTGTTAGACAACTCCATCCGCAAAAATGCCCGTAGGGATCGGTCAGGGTGAGAGGATTATTCACGACATATCCATAATCCGAAAGCGAGAACATGCCGCCGTATACCTTCGGTAGCCAACGCGCCTCCCAGTAGTCAGCCCGTGTGAACCTCCCGTACGCGGGATCGTGATACCTCGCCATCATGTGGTACAGCGTCTTGCCGGCACTTCCCTGGTCCCTGTACGTAGATGAGTACTGGTATGGGTTGTACGTATTGAATGGCGTTCCCACATCTTCGCCAAACGGCCGGTAGTCGTAGTAGCCCACGGTGCCGTTGATCTTGATCAGGCCCACTACGTTCATAGAGCCATCATAAAGGTAGTAGTAGATCCCGTCCGCGTTCGAGACAAGGATGCGCCGCCCGTCCGGTGCGCGGACGTACCTGGCCAGCGTCTGATTGCCGCGCTTTTCAAGCGTCATGCCTACTGCGGAATAGTACTGCCGGGTCGTCGTCGAGTTCACCACGCTCACGCGCCAGCCATCGCCATACGTAGACATACGTATGGCTGGTGCCGTCGATTGAGGACGTGACCATCCGGTCCGCGCCGTCATAGCCATAGTAGATGCCGGAGCCTTCGGATTTCAAGTTCCCGTTGTTTTCATAGGTGAAGCTCTTGGTAGTTGTTCCCACCGTCTCGGACAGCATCCAGTTCGCGGCGTTAAACGTATAAGAGTACGTGGCGCCCCCTACCGACATCTGGGTGCGGTTGCCGTTCCCATCGTACGTAAACGTCTGCGTATACGAGTTCGCGCCAACTCTCGAGGAGCTGCTGATTTGATTGAGGTCCGTGTAGGCGTAGGTGGTTGTGACGACATTGATATCCTCAACGAGCCGAGTCATGTTGCCGTTGTCGTCGTACTGGTAGTTGAATTTCTTCAGCGAAACACCGTTCCGCGAATTGTTGACCTGTGTCAAACGACCGCCCTGGTCAACACCGCCGCTTGTATAGCTGAAACTAATGGCGTTGCCACTCGGATAGCCGATGGATCGGAGCCGGCCGCTCAGGTCATAGACAGGCCGAGTATTTCCGCCATCGTACGTGTTGTCAATATCGTTTACGCGTCCGTTGACGTCGTACTGGTAGGTCACGGTCTCCCCGTCGGCGTTGCGAAGGGTCAGCATATTTCCGATGCTGTCGTATGTGTACTGAGTGTACAGCCCATCCGGCTCCGTGATCTTCTTGATGATGTTCGTAGCGAAGTACTCGTAGGTGGTAGTCGCGAACGCACCGTTACGAATGTCCACCATCTGAGTCCGGTTATCGTTCTTATCGTACTTGTACGTCACGGCAAAGGCGCTGCCGGTGGCGCACATATACGTCGTCGTCGCCAGTCGGGACAGGTAGTCGTACTCAAAGCACGTCTGTTGGCCCTTTGCATCGGTACGGGATGTCATCAGGCTCCGCTCATTGTCATAGGCCATCTGAACGCGCGCTTTGGTGCTGCTTGCATTTATTGGCGTGTATATGTCCGTTAGCAACCCGTACCCGTTATAAGCGTATTCGTACGTCATGCCGGTGGGGTTTGACGAAGCCAGTGCAATGGCATTCGGGTCTTTGACCGTTAGCTGCTGACCCCAGAAATCGTACGTGTAGTTCCAGGTGCCCCCCAGCTCGTCAACCTTCTGGGTCAATTCCTGTTTTGAGTTGTACGTAGACTCGGTAGACGTACTGCTGCCCTCAAACTTCGGCGACCACTGCTCGACTACCCTGTTCTGATGGTTGTAGCGGTACTCCGTTACATTACCGAGGCGGTCTGTTACCGCAACCAGGTTATTGGGGTTGCCGCTCGGGTTTGAATCCTCATCTCCGCCATACGAGAATGTCGTCGTAGCATTGCTTGCGTCCACCTGCTGGACAATGAGATTAGCGTCCCATGTCGCCGACATCCCTACGGCCTCAACGCGGGCCACGTCGAACCATACCGAGCCGGTGGCATTGTAGAGATTTAGCTTAATGGTGAGCGACAGCTTGTCGGCAGAGGACGGCATCTTCACAGACGGTGTGCTCACTTCAAACCAATCGTTGGTGCCGGTATATGCCGGACTATCGAACTGCTGCCACGACGCCAGGTTGTTGTCGTAGTACTCCATGCGCATGAATGCGCCGACCGCACCCGAGACGCTGCTTGTCTTTAGCCAGACTTTTCCGGTGTATACCTCGCCAGTGACTGCCCTGAACCGCTCGCTTGTGTTATCTCCTTCATACAGCTCCAGGGACCACCGGAGATCGGTGGAGGTAGCGTTAGTATTAAGCTTCGCAGAAGCGTCTCCAGCGTACTTCACGGAAGTATCCCGTGTATGGCTCCCACCGGGGCTGTTTCCTGACCAGGCCTGGATGATCGTCGCAACGCTCGTCTTCTCGAAGCTGCCATTATATGCGTTTCCGTACCTTAGGACCCCCGGATTGTCCTGGTTCGGCCCTACAAGGTCCCAAACCACCATGCCGTACTCAGCATTCTCAATGTAAACGCGATCCGTAGAGGTAGCATAATTGTCATGGTAATCGAATCTCGTTACATTGCCGCGTGTGTCTGTAACGGTCTTGACCCGCTTGTCCGAGAAGCCAGTATGATAGGCGATTGTGGTCGTCGCGTTCTTGGGGTCAGTGACGGTAGTGAGCACGGCGTACGGGCTGCCGGCGCTATATGCCTGATATCCGAAGTAAGTTGTCCTCGCGTCGCCTGTGCCAGCTGCCTCCTCAACACTCGAAAGGAAGGCGTACCCTGTGGAGGTAGCGTAATTCAGGATGGTGTCGATACCATCGGGATCCTCGATCGCAGTCAGTACTTTGCTTCCTGAGCAGTGGCCGCTCGTCCACGTGAAATTCACGGAACGCGCGGTAGTTGAGGAGTCGCTGATCGAGGAGACATACCCGCCTCCGTCGTAATTGTAAGTAAGTTTGTTGGCGGTGTGAAAGCCGTCGTAGGTGCTCAGCAGCCTCTGGAAAGCAGGGCTGCCGTCTCCAAATGTGGAGCTGCCGCTGAATTCGTGTACGAGACCTATGTCGCTTGTGAGAAGCCACTTACCTGTGTTCGTGTTTTCCACAAGTGTCCAACGAAGTCCAGAGGCCGATTGATACTTGTAGGTCCCATCCCCTTGAGCGGTACGATTCTCGAAGAGATGAATCGCGCCGTCCGGTCCGTTGATGGTTGCACTTGTGGGCGTAACGCTCAAGCGTGGTGGCGATATCTGCCAGTTCGAGCCCATGCTCGCAGAGTCGCAACTCTGATTGGCCTTACTGTTGTAAAAGAGGGCTACATCGAAGCCAATGCCCCTTCCGGGTATCGAGATCAGGTTCTTTTGGGCTACGACGTTGTGCTTGCTGGTAAGAGTTGTGTAAAGCGTTGTCTTTGCGCCGAGACTCCAGGACTGCGACGCGTAGTAGCTCTCAAGTCCGAGGCCGTTGGAGGTGTTGTTATCGGAATCGACAGAGTAGGTGATTTCAAGTTTCGGCTGGTAGTCTGAAGTGGTGTCGCTCGATTGGAACATCCTGCCCAAATTAGTGGAAGGGCTCTCGTTTGAGACCTTGATCATAGCCCCATAGTTCGGTCTCACACCGGAAACCCAGTCTGCGGCAAGACCTGTGATGTCGAAATCGTACCACCCCTGCCAAGAAGGATAATCACTAAAGAAAGATGCGCTTGAAGTGGCGTAGAAGTCGCCGCCGGTAGACGTCCAATTCGTCGATCCGTCCCTCGTCTGCCAGGTAGCCCCAGCCTCCGTCCAGGGATTGGTTACGGCATGAACATTTAGTGTGACGTCGTCGTTGACAAACCAATCAAATGCATAAAGGGAAAGATCCGCCGAGTCAATTGTTGCGCTGGCGGGAATATGAGAAAGGTCGAACTGAACCAGCGCGCGGCTATAATATCCGGCATAAGAGAATACAGTTAGGTAGTCTCCGTGATAGTTTACGGTCGGCGTATCGCTCTCGAAGGATGTATCCTTCGCCGAGGTGGCATCGGGTTGCATTGTAATCGTAGGGTCGATCACTAAAGGATAAACACGGCTAGAGTCGGCCAACCACTCTGCGTTGGGGGTTATGATCAGGTAACCATCTTTGATCTCCATCGACACGTCGCTCGAACGGTTAGGGTGCCCAACATCATTGTTTCCGCTGTCGTACATGAACGCCTTTGGCATGTACATGACTTGCTTGTCGCCCGAATACAATCCGATGGTGCCGTCTTCATTTTCCCGGACATCAAGGCCAGCCGTACCAACGGTAAATGTGAAGCTGGCGTCCTTAACGGGCTGCTTTAGAACAATCTCTTCCTTTACCCCGTCCGAGTTGACAGTGAGGACCAAGTCTACACCGGGATAGACTTCGGGATAGGTGATCTTGTTTCCTTCGACCACTGGCTCAACTTCCGCCGCGCCCTCGAGTCCGAAGGAAATTGCCTGGTCGCCCAGAGCAACTTTGACCCCGTCGGCGGACGACACGTCACCGAACATGGCTGTGAAACTATTTGCCGTCTTCTCAAATGCATAGCCTTCAGCAAGAGAAGGCCTCAGAGTGTTGTCGATGTCCCTCCATACTCCCGGAGACTCTTCGTAGTGGACCGGGCTGGAGTACACAGTGTCCGTGTAGGTTCCATCCACGTTCAGGACGGTCTTTGATTTGGAAGTGCGTTTCTGAAGGATTTCGCGGGAGGCTTGAGGCGACTTCAATTGGTCCCCCGCCGTTGTGATTGGGGCATTGTCAGGCGAGGGAGGAAATGACCTTTCCTCATCGTCGGCCAGCTCTGGCAGGATGGGATCGGCGGTAAAGGCGTCCACAGGGGAGGAGGTTTGCGCCTGGGCCGTCCCCATTGGTAAGCCGGCAAAGAGTATCGCTAGGATCAGCAGGGGGGATATGAGCCTTGTGATAAGTCCCAGGTCTTTCATTACCTTCCTCACTTTGCCGGCGCTGACGTACTAGCATCTCCCATTCCGATTAGTCGTTTAGGACTAACCTAGAAGGAAACCACATATTAGTCTTTTACGCCGTTTCAGTGGGTAGGGGTATCACTCTCGGGGTGAACTAGTCTAAGTAGAATTGCGGATATTTTCATGCCATGTGGTCTCGTCTGGTGTGTTAGGCAGCGAGTTTTGAGATGGCCAGCCACCCCTGCGCCCTGTTACACCTTTCTTCAGGCGGACCTTCTTCACGTGCGTCTTGACAGTATCGACAGAGATATGAAGTTCCTCAGCAATCTGCTGGTTCGTATAGCCCTCGCCCATGTAGTAGAGCACCTCAGCCTCGCGGCGCGTGAGAAACTCTGGAAGCATGGGCACCTCCTTTCGATTTGGAGAAAAGGGCGATCGGGTGATCGGGCTAGGCAAACCAACTACTTGGCCTTTATCACAAATAAGACGAGGCTCGCAATCAGAAGTGATAGTAAGAATACGTAGGTAATTATGCGAACGTGTTACAGTTTTTGGTTCGCCATCTCGTACTATGTAAATTATTAGACGTTGCGCGAAGCGCGTTGAGTTGCCCGATACGGCGCTGAGTGTTAGCACTTGCGAGGTCGCCTTACGAGGAGGCGTATCGAGGGGTAAGAACATAAGGCCGGCTTGCCAACAAGGTAGAAAAACACTAGGGCGGGTCATAGACCCGCCCTAGTGTTTTTCTCGTCAGTTTCTGCCGCCGACTAGGCACATTCCGTCGTCTGGTCGTCCCGCAGCCCGGATCATGCCGTCGATAGCCTAGCTGCGCGCGCCCGCCAGCTCCAGATCTCCGGCCCGGCCTTTCTCAAAGTCCATCCCATCCGGCGCTGAGGCCTCGATACGGCCACCCTGACCTTCCGGCAATTCGGCAGCAAGGACGCGGCTTGCTACGTGGTAGATCTCGCGGAGAGCGGAGGCGGCGCCGGCGGCGACCAGCAAGGCGATCATGACCGGGACAACAATTTCCATTTTTGCCTCCTTGCCGTCTCGGGCCGCGCGCCTGTTTATGTAAACGGTACAGGGACATTATGGTTAGGGATGTGTTATCTGAGTGTTACGTAGACCGACCTTCGTCCTTCCCCGGCGCGCATTCCCCTGCTATCATTCGCTCCGTTTCCAATTCCCAAAATGTGCGTTCACGTCTGCGTAATCTGCTCCGGTAGGACCCGGGGCGGACAACCAAGGAGGCTCCCATGAAGCGCGCCAACACCGATGTGCTGTACTTCGAGACCGGGCCGGACAACGCGCCCACGATGTGGGTGGATCCCGGCGAGGAGTTCGAGATTCAAACGCAGCTCAACCGCGGGCCGTGGCTGGACGGCCATCCCCAGGAGGCGGAGCTCCGCAAGAAGCTGCGCTCCGGCAACCCCTCCAGC
Source organism: SAR202 cluster bacterium (assembly GCA_016872355.1). NCBI lineage: Bacteria > Bacillati > Chloroflexota > Dehalococcoidia > SAR202 cluster bacterium. The sequence goes on from VGZY01000012.1 coordinate 18,749, forward strand.
GGCGCGATCTACGTCAACGGCGCGCAGCCGGGCCAGCGGCTTATCGTGCACATCGGGCAGATCGACGTGGACCCCGTGGGCTTCACGAAGTTCCACGGCCATAACGACGCCTTCTTTGGGTGGCTCGGCAACGAGCAGATCGGCGCGCACGAGAAGGTTGTCCAGATCAAGGACGGCTTTATCCACTGGAGCGACACGCTCAAGTTGCCACTCGCGCCGATGCTCGGCGTCGTGGGCACCGCGCCGGAGCGAACGCGGTGGACGAACGGCTGGGCCGGCAAGTGGGGCGGCAACTTCGATATCCAGGAGGTCACCACCGGCGCGTCCGTTCACCTGCCCGTCTACGTTCCGGGCGCGCTCCTGCACGTGGGCGACATGCACGCGCGCCAGGGCGACGGCGAGATCTGCAGCGCGGGCGGCATCGAGGCGGGCGGCCGCGTGCGGATGCGCGTAGAGCTTGCGCCGCTGCCGAAGGTGATGGGCTGGCCGCGCATCACGAACGAGACGCACATCATGACGACGGCGCAGGCACGCCCCGCGGAGGACGCGTTCAGGATTGCGCTGGCGGAGATGATCCTGTGGCTAGAGGACGAGTATGGCATCCCACGCGGCGAGGCGTACATGCTCCTGGGCCAGGTGCTGGAGGCGCGCGTGACGCAGTTCGTCAACCCCACGTACTCGTACGTGCTGAAGGTCAATCGGAAGTGGCTGCCGAAGGGCAGGCTGTAGTCAGCAGTCGGCAGTCGGCAGTCAGCCAGAGTGGTTCGTACCTCTCCCTTGAGGGAGAGGCCTTCGCGGCTCTGCGCGAAGGGTGAGGGTGTCGGCTGTTTGCTTGGCCGACTGCTGACTGCCGACTGCTGACTGCCCCCACCACCCTATCCCCAGAGCGTCATTTCTTCCCGCACTTTGGGCTTCAGCTTCATGTTGAACGCGGCGATGGCCTGGTCTATGTGGGCCGCCTCGCGGGCGCCCACCAGGGTTGAGGTGACCAGCGGGCTGGACATTACCCACGCAATGGCAAGCTGGGACATGGATACGCCCAGCACGGAGGCCTTTACACGCAGCTTTTCCAGGATGCGGAAGTTCTGGTCCGTGAAGTAGATGTCCGCGTGCGCGGGCGCAACGTCGTAGCGCGTGCCCTTGGGGATGTCCTTGCGGTCCGGCGTGTACTTGCCCGTGAGGAACCCCGCGCCGAGCGGGCTGTACGGGGTCACGGCGATGCCCTCGGCCTTGCAGAAGGGGAACATCTCCAGGTCGCACTCGTGGCGCGTAACGTAACCCAGCTTGTCTGTAACCGCCAGGCTGTACGGCGGCTGGACGATCTCGAACTTCGCGTAGCCGCCCTTCTTGCTCGCCTCCACCGCCTCCTTGAGCTGCTTCGTGTTGAAGTTGCTCGCGCCGATGATCTTGATCCTGCCGGCCCGCACCTCGCTCGTGAGCGCGTCCAGCGTCTCGGCTATCGGCACGTCCGGGAATGGCGTGTGCAGCTTGAAGATGTCGATGTAGTCGGTCTGGAGCCTGTCCAGGCTCTGCTGGACTATCTTCTTGACGGCCTCCGGCTTGCCGCTGGAGCCGAGCTTGGTGCAGATCTGCACCTTCTTCCTGTCGCCCATCTGGCGCACCCAGTTGCCGATGATAACCTCGCCCGGCATCGTGCGGCCGTAACCCTCTGCCGTGTCGATGAACCGCACGCCCTTCGAGAAGGCGTAGTCGAGCACGCGGTGGGAGGCGTCCTGGTCTATCTCCCGGCCGAAGGGCGCGGTGCCCAGGCCGATGACGGATACCTTGAGACCCGTCCTGCCGATGGCCCTGGTGGGCGCCTTCTTGTCCTTTTTGTCCATCTGCTTCTCCTCGGTGATTGCTGGCCTACAGTATACCTGCAGCCCCCACTGTTTGCCGCTCCCACTTACCCGCCTCTCATGTATCGCTGTCCCAATGTAGAGACGTCCGCCGCGGCGGACGTCTCCGGCGTTGCGAAAACCCGTCACACCTGACCGCCACGCCAGCCTCCCTCGTAGAGACGCCCCGCTGGGGCGTCTCGGCGGTTGGGGAGACCCGTCACACATGAACGCCACGGACGGTCCTCCGTTGGCAGGCAATGCGGCGGTGATTACCCATGAGACTCCCCAGCGGGGCGTCTCTACGATGGGCCCGCCAATTCCCATCTGTGATTTTCGTCCTTCCTCACGTTCCCCACGCGGACATCTCCGCGCGCAACGCCGGCGCCAGGCGCATCTGCTGCGCGGCGAACGCGTTGTCGATCATCGCGGTATTGTCCGCGCCTATGATGACGGTCGCGATGTTCCGGTTGCTCATGACCCACGCCATCGCGAGGCGGACCATTGGGACCTTCATCGCCTCCGCCTTCTCGCGCAAGCTGTCGAGAATACGGAAGTTCTGCTCCGTGAAGTAGACGCCCGTGTGGCCCTTGAACAGGTCGAAGCGCGAGCCCCTGGGGATGGCCCCCCTGTCCATGGAGGCGTACGCCCCCGCGAAAAAGCCCGAGCCGAGGGGCGCGTACGTCGTGATCGCAATTTCCTCCCGGCGGCACAGGGGGAACATCTCCTGCTCCGCTTCGAAACGCGAAAGGTGCTCCTGCCGGTCAGCGATAGCCAGATTGTAGGCCACCTGCACCGCCTCGAACCGCGCGAACCCGCCTGCCGCGCTCGCCGCCAGCGCCTCGCGGAGCTGGGCCGTGTTGTAGTTGCTGCAGCCGATCGACGACGCGCGGCCCGCCTTCACCTGCCAGGTAAGCGCACCGAGCGTCTCCGATATCGGCACCTTCGGGAACGGCAGGTGCATCTTCACGCAGTCCACGCGCTCGATGCCCATGCGTTCCAGGCTCTGGAGCATGATGCGCTCGATGGTCGCCGCGTCCCCGCCTGCGATGATCTTGGTGTTAATGAACACGCGGTCGCGCACTCCCCTGCTCCTGAGCCACCGCCCGAGCATCACCTCGGCCGCTACACGGGTCGGCCCCTCATACCCCTGGGCGGTGTCGAAGTAGGTGATGCCCTTCTCGAAGGCGTAGTCCATGACTCTGAACGACGTGTCCTCATCCACCTCGCGGCCGAATAGCGCCGTCCCAAGCCCAATGGAGGAGATAAGCCGGCCTGTGCGGCCGAAAGGTCGGTAGTCCATGGTGCGACCTGCGTGGAAAGAAATGTGGTGCGTAGGCTAGAGGAGATGGGGGAGTCCAGTCAACCGGATGGGCGACCCGCCCCGGTCATATTTCGAGGCGTTCATTCGCAGAGCCTCAGGCCCCCTTGTCATCCTTTGTCCGCCGCGGCGGACGAAGGATCGTTCGGGCGAGGTATCTTACTAATTGCCGCCCTCAGCCTTACTTATTGCTACCCTGAGCGCCAGCGAAGGGTCCAAGGCCCTAGCCTGGGACAACGACCATTGTGCTTGGCACGGTCTTTAGACCCTTCGCTGCCGCTCAGGGTGGCAGGGGAATGCTCGGGCAGGGAAGGTGCCGTAGGGTAGCTCAGTCAGCGCGGTATGCGGCCCGGCGGCGGCCCAACCTCACCCGCCACCCGCCGCCGCCGTGGGGGCGGCGGGGGCGTCCGCGCCGTCCTGGTGCGTGAGCTGCATATCGTAAATCTTGCGGTAAAACCCACCCTTTTCCAGAAGCTCCTCGTGCGTGCCGCGCTCCACTATCTCGCCCCTGTCCAGCACCAGGACCAGGTCCGCCTTCCGCACGGTGGACAGGCGGTGCGCGATGACAAAGGTGGTGCGGCCCTTGATGACCTCCGCCAGCGCCTGCTGTATCTGGAACTCGGTCCCCATATCCACGCTGGAGGTGGAATCGTCCAGGATCAGGACCGGCGGGTCCACGAGCAGCGTGCGCGCGATCGCCAGGCGCTGGCGCTGGCCGCCGGAGAGGCGCACGCCGCGCTCCCCTACCCACGTGTTGTAACCCTGCGGCTGCGTCTGGATGAAGTCGTGCAGCTGCGCGATCTTCGCAGCGCGGATAACGTCCTCAAGGCTCGCGCCCTCAGCACCGTAGGCGATGTTGTCTTTCACCGATGCGCCGAAGACAAAGACGTCCTGCATCACGATGCCCACGTTTTGCCGCAGCGATTTCAGTGTCAGGTCGCGGATGTCCTGGCCGTCGATTGTGATCCTGCCGGAGGTCACGTCATAAAACCTGGGGATGAGCTGGACTATCGTGCTCTTGCCGGACCCCGGCGCGCCCATTATCGCCACAAGCTGGCCAGGCGCGGCCTCAAAGTCGACTCCCTTGATCGCGGAGGCGTTCTCGTTGTAGCTGAAAGAGACCCCGTCGAAGCGAACGTGGCCGCTCACTTTGTCCAGCGACTTCGCCCCCGGCCGCTCCGTCACCGGCGACTCGGCATCCAGCACGTCGAAGATGCGCTGGCCGGCAGAGCCCGCGCGCGACCATGTGTTTACAAGGAAGCCCGTCATGCGCACGGGCATGGCGAGCATCGTCATGTACAGGATGAATGTCGCGATGTCTCCCGGGGAGAGGCGGCCGGCCACAATCTCGCGGCCGCCGACCCACAGGATTATGCCGGTGGCGGCGGTGAAGATGAAAGTGATGAGGGAGCCCTGTGAGGCAAATAGCCGGCTGGCGCTGTAGGCGAGGTCAGCGACCGCCCCGGCGCGCTCCTTGAAACGGGAGTTGGCGTATTCCTGCGCGCCGAAAACCTTCACCACGCGCACGCCGGCGAGGTTCTCCTGCAGCACGGTGGTCATGTTACCGGTCTCCGTCTGCACCGCCGTCCACGTGCCGCGCAGGCGTTTGGACATGCTGATCGCCCGCCAGATGATGAACGGCACGAATGCGAGGCACACGAGGCCGAGTCGCACGTTTGTCGTGAGCATTACGAACGCAACGCCGCCGAACATCATGAACATGGATAGCCCGCGGATCATACCCATGCTGATGAACATGCGAACGGCGTCCACGTCCGCGGTCGCCTTGGACATGAGGTTGCCGGTCTGCTGCCTGTCGTGGAAGCCGAAGCTCAGGGACTGGAGCTTGCGGAAAAAGTCGTTGCGGATGTCGAACGCGCTGCGCTGGGAGACCGCCTCGGCCAGGTAGTTCTGCGCGTATCCGAAGATGCCCCGGAAGGCCCCCGCCAGCATGATGAACGCCGCCAGTCGGAGTAGCTCGCCGCGGGTGCCGGCCACCAGGGAAGTGTCGATAGCCCGGCCCAGGAGCGCAGGGATGTACATCCCGGAGATCGTCGCGGCGGCCATGGCCGCATATGCGCCCAGCAAGAAGCCGCGCTGGCGCCATCCATAGCCGATGAGCCGCATGTGCACGCTCTTCATCGTCTCTCCTTCACAACCCGGCCCGTGCGGGCCGCCTACGGATTCTTCTAACCCGGCGAACTATCTACTGATTTTGAACGAACGCACTCGGCAGTGTCAACGACAAATAGTTCGTGCTTGCGACGAGGGGCGTCAATTGTGATTTCCTGAACGATATTGACAATGCCATTTCAATAGAAGTATCGTCGCACTGATAGACGCTTTTCGTAAGAATCCGTCGGCTGACGCGCATCGTAGGAATCTATACAGGGCCGAAGGTCGGACAGCGTCCCAGGCAACAAGTGGAGGTGGCGGGGAAGTAGAAGGGAGACGCACGATGTTTAAGAAGGTGCTCATTCCGCTGGACGGCACGGCCGAGGCTGAGGGCGTCTACGGCGCGGTACAGGACGATCTGGACCGCGACTGCGAGGTAGTCCTGCTCCATGTCGTCCGCCCGGAGGTGGTCCAGACTGCGGAGGGCGCGGCGTTCAAGGGCAGCACCAGCCACGTTGAGCAGGAGCGCCGCCGCATGAACCTTCACCTTCGTGGCGCGGTTCTGCGGATGCACGGCGACCCTGAGAAGTGGCGCTGCGTGGTGAGCATCGCAGAGTCCATCCCCGGGGGCATCATGGAGGCGGCCCGCGCAGAGGGCGCTGACCTCATCGCAATGTACGCGCCCGCGCGCACGGGACTTGGGAAGCTGCTGGGCGGCAACGGCACGGCGCGTGAAGTCCAGCGCAACGCCCCCTGCGAGGTACGGATCATCGGCGCCGCAGACCTCGCCGCAGCCGCAGTCAGCCGCCGCGTCCACAGCACGCCGTAGGCAGGCGGACCCGTTCGGCCTAAGAGTACAGTTACCCCTGCTGTTTGTGACATGCGACCCAGGAACGCGGGAGTTAAACGAATGAAGCTCGAACTGCGCGAAGACGAACAAGTCATTCGCCGAGCACCTGCGAAGGGCCGGACCTATCGCGGTCTCTGGTGCAACGGGCACATTTACCTGACTAATCATCGCTTGATCTGCCATCCTGGCTGGAACGGCGCTCTGCTGAGCGGTCAGAAGGCAGAAATAGTTGAATTGAAGGATGTGCTCTCCACTGAAGAGGTAGAGTCAAAGCGAATATTGGCGGTGGAGACAACGACTGGAGAGTTGTCCTTTCATGTGGGGACCTCCAGTCCAATATCCGGGGTGTACGTTAACTCGAATGTCGCGGTGAAGTAATGGAAGGCCGCGATAGATGCGGCCACAAACCATTTTGCCGGCACCGAGAGGCCGGTTTCGGGGTTTAACAGACCTGTGACGCAAACCATACGGAGGCTCGACAGACACCGGAGACTCGCAATCATAGGAGTATGCCTATTAACGTGTTTGTTGATCGCCCTCCCACTGTACGCGACGTTCATGCTTCCCGGCGCCGATGCATTTCTGTGGCCAATGATCCCCATCGCGATTGCCTTCGGTGCAACAACGGTTTTCGCGCTACGGCGGACATGATAATCAACTTCCGCTCATGATCAAAGCCGCAGTTGAATCCGTCCCAAAACCTTGAAGACCCGCCAGTGGAACGTATCGGGGAGCACCCTATCCCCTACCCCTTCTTCTGCGCCTCACCGATCTGCTCCGCGTACCACTCCTTGCCGTAAAGCTCCTTCTTGTTCATCCAGCGGTACTTCTCAGGGAGCATCCGGTAGTTGCGGGAAACGAGGGGCAGCCTGACCGGCGAGTGGTTACGGCGGGCGGACTCCCGCATCGCAATGCTGATCTCCAGCGATTTGCGGTGGATGTAGCCCGGGCAGCGCGGCTCAACGCCCTTCTCGACGGCATCCACTATCGACTGCACGCAGCCCATGAGGCGGTCGCCCGGGTACTCCCAGCCCTCGGCGTCGCGGCCGCCCTCGGCGTGCGAGCGCATCGGCTTGAACTTGATCGTATCGTCGCGCTTCAGGTTCGAGAGCACCGTCTTGTCCGAGCCGTCGGCCTTCTTGTAGAAGGCGTGGTTGCGCTTGTCGGTCACGAAGGTGCCGTTTGTGCCCAGTACGCTCAGGCCGCGCATCGCAATTGGGCTTGCGTGGACGAAGCACTCGATGCCGTTCTTGAAGCGGATGTAGCCGCCGATCCCCTGGTAGTCGTCGTCGCCCTCGCCGAAGGGGTCGCCGTTCGTCCAGCCCGTCACCCACTCCACATCGGCATCGCCCGCGAACATCTGTATAACGCTGATCCCCTGCACGCCGCCCTGCATCGTCTTCTCGTAGAGGTTGATCGTCTTCACCTCGCCGATCTCGCCGGAGTCGATCAGCCGCTTTGCCTCCCATAGCTGGGAGATGCACCGGTCGACGTTGCCCCCCTGCCACGGGATGCCGCGGGAGGCGCAGGCGGCCACCATACGGTCAGCATCGGAAAGCAGCGCAGCGATCGGCTTCTCGGAGACTATGCCCTTCGCGCCGGAAAGCTCCGCTGCTTTAATGACCTCAGTGGGGTTAATTGAGACGGGGAGGACGCAATCGACGATATCCAGCTTCTCGTTGCGGTACATCTCTTCTGAGCTGCTATAGCCGCGGGCGTTGAAGCGCTTGCAGGCGAGCTCCAGGTTTTCGGGGTCGGGATCGGCGATCGCGACGACCTCTGTGGACGGGTGGAGGGTGAAGCCGCGCGCATGCTGTGTGCCCTGCCTGCCGCAGCCGACCATGCCGACCTTGTACTGCGCGTTCCTGGTCATTAGTCCGCCTCCTCACAGCTCGTTTGTTAAGCGCTGAAGCGTGTGGGTAATATTATCGAACGGATGGGATGGGGTCTAGTGGCTAGGGGCTGGGGACTGGAAGACAGCCGGGGCGAGGGTTGACGGCGTTGGCGTGGCGCGATTATGGTAGGGACATGACTGGCGCGGAGTGCAACAAAATATGATGGCGTTGTTTCCGGCCGCCATAGTGGGCGGCGCGATACTGTGGAGCCGCGGGCGCGGCGCTCCATACCGCCTGCTCGCGCTCGCCGCCGCCGTCGCCTCGTTCGCCATGGCCTTCACCCCGCTCACCGCATTCACCACGTCCTGGCACATCCTCTTCGCCCTCTGCCTCGTCGCGCTGGCCGCATGGAACCTTGCCACCGGCGGCGCCAATCGCCCTGCCAGGCGACCGCGATATCTCTCCCAGCCCAGGTGCCCGAAGTAGCGATGTCTCTCGCGTAGCGGTGCATAAGACATGACGGCTACCACCTACACGATTGAATCCGCCGCCGCGCGGTTCGCGCGCGCGGCCCAAACGGAGTACCGCGGCGAGTCGGCCTTGTATGAAAGGCTGGCGCTCGGGGTGAAGGACGATCCTGAATTGCTGGCGATAGCAGCGCATGCGCGCTTCGGGCAGCCGGTAAGTAATCTCTTCTTTGCGGCAGTCCGGTACCTGCTGTTCGAGGAACCCAGCCACCCGCTCGAGCATCACTTTCCCGGCAAGACGCAGGGGAAGGCACTGGCCGGCGATCCCTATCCCAGCTTACGGTCCTTCTGCCTGGAGCACGCCGACGCGATTCGCAACATTGTCTCAACCCGGCAGGTGCAGACGAACGAGGTTGGGCGTTGCTCGGTGCTGCTGCCGGCGCTGGGCGTAGTGACCAAGGCAGGCGGAGACCTGCCGCTGGCAATGGTGGACGTCGGGGCGAGCGCGGGGCTGAACTTGCTGTGGGACAGCTACTCCTACGACTACGGCGACGGCGTCGTGCACGGAAACGCAAATTCTCCTGTGTCGGTCAGATGCGAAGTCAAAGGTACCGCCAGGCCGCCGGTGCCGATGACGTTTCCCGCAGTCGCATGCCGCGTTGGAATAGACCTGGCCCCGGTGGACGTGCGCGACTCGGACGCGGTGCGTTGGCTGAGGGCGCTCGTGTGGCCGGAGATGAATGCCCGTTTAGAAACTCTCGAACATGCCATAGAGCTTGCGCAGAGTGAACCGCCTGATGTGCGCCGAGGTGACGCGCTGGAGGTCCTGCCCGCCGTCCTGTCGGAAATGCCTGTGGCGGCGACGATAGTGGTGTACCATTCGCACACCCTGAACCAGTGGGGCGAGGACGCTCGCAAGCGGCTCTTCACAATGCTGGTGGAGGCATCAACACTGAGGCCGGTGTACCGAGTGGCGATGGAGTGGACGGGGCAATGGCCGGAGATGAAGCTGTTGACGTACAGGGATGGTGTGGAAACGGTGACTAAACTGGCGAACTACCAGCCGCACGGCAAGTGGATAGAGTGGACGGTGTAATCAACGGCGTGCAGTCGATCTCCTTTTCGGAGCTTCTCGGCCTGCATTGACCTTCGCCGAGTCTCGGTCCGAAGGTGGTTGCGGCACCTGCTGCTTGAGCAGTTCGTTGTCAAGAAGTTCGATCATTCCGGGAATGATTGGATTATCCAGACACTTCTGAATGAACATTTTGGCGAGAGCAACAGGATCGGTCCCGCGCTCCTTGGCTTTAGCTTTCAACAATCGCCAATAATGAGCATCCATCTCAATGGCTACACCCGCGCCCGGGGCAAGCTTGATCTCCGCGCTATCAACCTCTTCCCATCCAGGGGTATTTTCGCCCATGTAGTGCTTCGACCAATATTCCGCAGCTTCATCCCGCGTCATTGGTTTCGTGCTTTCAATACCTGCCTTCTTCATTTCTTCCTCCCCTACTTGCTGGCCCGACGGCGCTCGGCCAGCACTGCCGGCCTGGCAGTTACCGGGTACCAGGCATTGCCCTCTCGCTCAAGCACTACAAAAAGATACCGACCGCCGTAAGTCTGGCAGATGAATGTTATGCGGTTGCCGCTTCACTCTGACCGATGAATGTTCTCAATGCCTTCCTCAACCTCTTCCCACGTTATCCCATGCCTTGAAATGTGTGCTACCGCGACCTCGGTCCATCTCAAATGATAGGCATCCATCCGTACCTGCCCGCGTACCGGTACGCCCTAATCCTAGCACATCCAATGGAGGATAATTCCCTACAGGTTTATCCTCGGTTGGGTGTAGTTCCAGTGCTTGGTGTATACGTGGAGACGGTTGCGCTGGTCTGAGACGATGATGCGCCCTTTATCGTCCGCCTGGACGGCCAGAGGGCGGCCGAAGCGCGCCATGGGCGTGAGGTCGCCCGCGCGGTAGTAGCCCTTGATCGTCTCCGGATCGCGGTAGACGATTACCTCGGCGGCCTTGGAGAACGTTGAGGCGTCCCCGTAGAGCGCGCCGATGATGTCGCCGTTCTTTTCGTAGATCTGGACGCGGCGGTTGCCCCAGTCGGTTACATATACGTCGCCATCGGCGTCGACTGCCACGTCGGACGGATGGTTGAGGTCGCCGCCGTCCTCTGCGGTGGAGCCGAAGGTGGCGATGTGCTTGCCGTCCGCCGTGAACTTCTGCACGCGGTTGTTGCCCCAGTCAGCAACGTAGACATCCCCGGCCCTGTCGATTGTTAGGCCCCAGGGCTTTTTGAGCTGTCCCGGACCCGTCCCCTCGCTGCCGAAAGACCGGATGTACTTGCCGTCGCTGGAGAACTTCTGGACGCGGTGGTTCCGTGAATCGACGACGTACAGGTCGTTGTTGGCGTCGAAGTTGATGCCGACCGGTGCGTTTAGCTCTCCAGGCGCGCCGCCGGCTATGCCCCACTCCCCAATGTGCTCGCCCCCGGGGATATAGTCCGGGAATGGGACAAACCTCTCTGGGGCGAAGATGAGTACCTTATTCAGGAACTCGTCCGCGACGTAGACCTTGTCATCCTTCGAATACGCGATGCCGGACGGCCACACGAAGGAGTTGCGGCCGAAGTCGCCGTAATGGAACTGGTCGATGCCTACCTTCCCCACACGCCGCGACAGGTCCACGCCGGTGTCCGGGAAGGTCTCGTGGTCGTAGCCACGGCTCAGGACGTATAGGGTCTCATTCGGCGCGAGCGTGAAGTCGCAGGGGAAGATGTACCCTCCGGTATTGCCGTTGTGCTCGACGGTTGTGCGGCCGATGGCGTGGGAGAAGACCCACGTGCGGCCGGCGATGGCTGTGAGACTGAGCATGGTTGGGTTCCTTGGCACGATGCGAAACAGATAGCTTGAAGAACGGCGACGCGCGCAGGGGCGGCCTCCGATCCACCTAACCCCCTGGCCCCCTTCCCTGAGAGGGAAGGGGGAATAGCGGCGGGGCTTCGCCCCGTACCCCACCAAGGGCTATGCCCTCAGACTCCCGTTCAGGCGGCATAGCCGCCTGACTCAGAACCCCTTCCCTCCCAGGGAAGGGGCAGGGGTTAGGTGGCTGTCCGGCTGTTCCCATATCCCGGCGCGGGGTTTCGGGAGGCAAGGGTTAGGTGGCTGCTCTTACTTCGTGATAAAGCCGGGCTTGCTGAACTGGCCGTTTACTATTGGCGCCGCGTCCAGGCTGAACCAGTCCTCCAGCAGCGTGGTGTAGACGCTGCGGAAGTCCATGTTCGGCGCAAGGTCGCCCTCGCGAAGCTTCTCGAGCTGGATCTCAGGATAGTCGTTGTATATGCCGCCCTTGACCCTCGGGCCCATGACGAACGACGCACCGGCCGCGCCGTGGTCCGTGCCGGAGCCGTTCTCCTTCACGCGGCGGCCGAACTCAGAGAAGACGAACAGGACGACGTTCTCGTCCGCGTTGTTCTGCCGCAGGTCGTCCCAGAAGTCGGCGATAGCGGTCGAGACCTCGTTCAGGAGCTTCGGATGGTTCGGACCCTGGCTGGCGTGGGTGTCGAAGCCGCCGAACTCCGTATAGAAGACCCTCGTGCCAAGGTTGGCCTGATGGATCATGGAGATATCGCGCATCTTCTTGGACAGCGCCTTGTTCGCGTACTCCACGCTGGAGTTGTACATGTCCGGCGCTGCCTTCAGCATGTCCGCGCCCTTCAGGGCGTCCAGGCCGGTCTGGCTGAGGTACTCCATGACCGGGCCGTATCCGACCGCCGGGGCGTACATGGCGGCGAAGCGCTGGAGGAGCTTTTCGCGCTGCTCCTTCACCTCGATGCTGGTCAGCAGGCCGTAGCTCTTGAGGTCCGCGACGGACGCGACCGATACGCCGGGCGCGACGAGCGCGCGGGGCAGACCGGAGCCGACGTTCACCGCGGTCACCGGGTTCTCGCCCTTCGGGTCCAGCTCGCGAATCGCACGGCCGAGCCAGCCCTCGGTGCCCACCTTGTCCGGCTCCGATGTGTGCCAGATGTCCATCGCCCTGAAGTGTGAGCGCGTGGAGTTTTCGAAGCCTACGCCGTTTATGACGGCCAGCTCCCCCTTGTCGAAGATCTCCTTGAACGCCCTGAGCTCGGGGTTGAGGCCGATCTCATCGTTCAGCTTCAGGACCTTCTCTTCAGGCACCTTCAGGATCGGCCGGTTGTCGTAGTAGTGCGGGTCGGCGTAGGGCACGACCGTGTTCATGTAGTCGTTGCCGCCGCTGAGCTGCAGCACAACCAGGACGGGAGGCTTTGCCGTTGTTGTCATTGCGATATCACTCCTTGGGCTATTCGAACTGGAACTCTCTGGTGCCGGCGATCAACGCCAGTACCTCGGCAGCGCGCTGCGACGACTTTGCATACTCTGCTTGTGTGGTCCATTTCAGCGGGCCGCCGGGGGCGACGTGCCCGATGAGCTCATGCCTCGTCTGCGCTTTCACTGTCAGCGGACCGACGAGGTCCAGGCAGTGGTCGACGAGGGCCTCCGGCGACATTAGCTTGCCGTTGGAGGCGGCGATACGGCCGATTAACTCCTTCACCCCAGGCAGCTCCGGGTTGCCAAGGCGCGCGGCGGCGAAGTTCACGCGCTGCATGAGGGAGCCGCTGTTGATCCACTCCAGGCCGGTGTGCCACCCCTCCACGCTAGGGGGGTCCAGCACCTTCTGGCCCATGTTTGTCGTCAGCTCTCCCAGCATGCCCCACCTCGGGTCAGGGCCGGCCATGTCGCCTGTCAGGCGAAGCGTGGAGATAACCAGCTCGATTGGGCTCTTAACCCTCTTGTACGTCGCCTGCTTGAAGAAATCGGCATTGAACATCGCCCGCAGTACGGGCTTTAGCTCGTAATTGGAGTCCCTGAGCTTGTCTGAAAGAAACTCTATCGCCGCCGGATCGCGGGGAGGCTCGATCGACCACGCGGGGACTTGCGGCTCGTCGGCCACGAAAAAGTTGTAGAGGTGACGTGCTATGAACGTATGGCAGCCCTGCTGCTGGACAATAATGTCCACGATGTCCTCACCGTTGAACTTGCCCGTGTGCCCAAGGAACGTCTTGTCGCCGAAGTCGTGGTCCTGTGGCCTGTATTCGAACTTCCAGTTGAACGGGCCCCAGGGGTGGATCGGAATCTTGTGGGAAAATGTCCAACCGGTAAAGGCGCGGGAGACCTCGAAAACATCTTTCTCCGTGTAGTTGCCGATGCCCATTGAAAAGAGCTCGAGAAGCTCCCTACCCCAGTTTTCGTTCGGCTGGCGCTTGTGGTTCTCGTTGTTGTCCAGCCAAAAGATCATCGCGGGGTCCTGGGCCAGCCGGACGAGCAGGTCGCGCAGGTTGCCCATGCCATGGTCCCGGAACATTTGTATCTGTGCGAGCAGGTCGTACGTGGCCTCAACCTTTGCGTGGCCGGTCGCGAAAACGTGGTGCCAGAACAGCGCCATCTTCTCTTCGAGCGGACGACTGGAGACGGCCATGCGGTAGAGCCAGTTCATCTGGCCTTGCTGAAGATACGCGGTGAACTCGGCGAGCGGGTGGTAGCGGTACAGCTCGTACTCGTCGAACTCGGGCTGGCTCTCCGGATGCAGGAGCTGCTCAACGGCGGCCTCGTACCCGTTCTTCGCAAGGGCCTCGACTTCGGCGCGAGTGGCCCCGAAGCCGGCGCGGCGCATCAGGTGAGATATCAGCGCAATATCTTGCTGGTCCGTCATCTTGCCCTTACACCTTTACCGTTTCAGGAAGCTTCCAGCCCGTCTTCGCCAGGTGGGCGACCCCATCCCTGAACTCTTTATCTATATCCTCGAATGTTGAATCGCGGTATTCGAACTCGAGGGACACATCTCCCTTGTAGCCGACCGTGTCCAGCGCCTGGCCGAACTTCGCGAAGTCTGCGGTGCCCTTGCCCGGCGTGAGCTCCAGCTCCTGGTTGCCGTCCGCCGTGTCCGGCCCGGTGGCGTCCCTCAGGTGGACGTGCCAGAGGCGGCTGCCGAGCGCCTTGAAGAAGACCTCCGGCTCATAGTTGATGATGCCCCAGTGGCTGCTGTCTACAAGCACGCCAACGTTGTCCGTGCTGAGCCGCTCCAGCACCCACTCGACATGGTGAGGCCGGTTGATGATGCTGTAAAGGTGGGGGGCCTCCATCAGCATGCGGATGCCCATCTTCTTCGCAATATCCCCTACCCTGTCGAAGGCCCTGACGGCGTTCGCGAGCTGGAACTCCTGGTCGGGACGCTCGTTGCGCCACCCAAACGGCATCGTCATCATCGGGATCCCGGCCTCAACCAGGTGCGGCAGCTTCCGCGACCAGTCCGCGACGAACCTGTCAATGTCTTCCGGAACGTACGCCCAGTAGATGCCGTGGGAGAAGTTGAGGTTTATCGGCGTCAGTCCGGTGGCCTTCAGCATGCCGACGAGCTCAGGCGGCGTAGGGCTTCCGAAGTTGAAATGGAAGCTATACGAGCCGAAGCTGGCGATCTCCATTCTCTTGAACCCCAGCGCCTTCATCCTGGGGAGGATCTCGTAAAGCGTATAGTGCGCCCAGCCAAGAGAGGAAACGGCGGTTACCTTTGCCACAGCCAGTCCTTGAACAGCAACAGTCCGCCTATTTTCATAGTCGGTCTCCTGAATCATACAAAAAAAAGGACGGCAATGACAATAATGTCTCGGCCCCGAAAGAAAACGAATAGAAACAAAGGAGTGAAATCGGCGTCCTGTACGCACTGCCGCGGCGCTGGTACAATTCCGCGCGACAAGCTACGGCAAATCCGATTCGGCGCAAGGAGAGACTGAATGGTCCAGAAGCGATACCCCCAGGGGATGCTCGGCGCGTGCAACACCCCATGGAACGAAAAATACCAGCTTGATGAGAAGGTCTTCGAGCGACATCTCAAGGCGACCCTGGCGCTGGGGTACAAGGACCTGTACGTCATGGGCACGGCTGGCGAGGGCTACGCGGTGAACGACGCCCAGTTCCGCAACATTGTGGACGTGTTTGTTTCCGTGGCCAAGAAGCCCGGCGTCAATCCCCAGGTTGGCGTGATCAGCCTGTCGATGAGCGCGATTATCGACCGCATAAAGTACGGCTACGACAAGGGCGTGCGGCTATTCCAGCTTTCGCTGCCGTCCTGGGGCATTGTCTCCGATACCGAGATGATGACCTTCTTCAAGACCGTGTGCGGCACATACCCGGACGCGAAGTTTCTCCACTACAACCTCATTCGCACCAAGCGCGTCCTGACCGGCGACGACTACCGCAAGATCGCCGACGCGGTGCCTAACCTGGTCGCCACCAAGAATAGCTCATACGATATGAACGCGATCAGGGACATGATGGTGAAGGCGCCTGAGATCCAGCACTTTTTCGTCCAGAACGCCTTCGCCTACGGGGCGACGCTGGGAGAGTGCTCACTCCTGTGCAGCCTTGGCGGCGTGTTCCCCAACCTGACTAAGGAGCTGTTCGATACCGCTCGGACAGGCAACGTAAAGCGATCGTTTGAAATCAACAACCGGATGATAGAGGTCGCCAAGGGGCTTCTCGGCCACCTGAAGAGCCCGTACGTGGACGGCGCGTACGACAAGTCGCTCGAGGCGCTGGCCAACCCCGAGTTCCCGCGGCGGCTCCTGCCCCCGTACGAGACCATTTCCGAAGCTGACTTCGCTGTTATGAAGAAGTACTACGAAGAGCAGTGCCGGGACATTTCCTGACGAGCGCCTGACTTGAACACCGGGGCCGCCCCTCATGCGCCTTGCGGCATATGAGGGGCGGCCCTGTGATTTCGAGCTCACGCCCCGGCAGTCCTGCGCATGCTATATTGGACTTACGCGGCTATTGAGCCGCAGTGTGGAAGCGGTGAGGTGGGCCATGCGATTTGTAATTGGCTTCGTCCTGGGCGCTTTGATCGTGATCTTCCTGTTGATATCCGGCATCTGCAACGTCTTCAGCTAGCCGGTCAACGACTGGCCTTGACCATCACTTCTTGAGGCACTCGGCAACGGCCTTGCCCAGCATTTTGTACCCTTCCTCGTTGAAGTGGACGCCATCCTTCACCAGGAGCCTGTCTCGGCCCGAGCGCATCACGAGGCGGTAGAGGTCGTTCACCTCCACCCCGTGCTTGCGCGCCAGTTCGACGGCGACAAGGTTGTAGTTCTCCACGTCCTCTTCGTAGCGGTCGAACCCCTTCTCCTCGTGGTGCCAGTGGTAATTGACCGGCGTGGTAGTCGCCCAGACCAGCCTCACACCCGGCTTCTTCTGCTTGATTGTGGCGATGATCTTGTCCAGGTTCTTGCGATAGGCCTCAACCGGCACCGCGTTCTCTGCGGCACCGCGCGACGCGCCGAATTGGCGCTTAATATCGTGCAGCCCGGCGTTCAGATGGACAATGTCGACCTCCTGGGCGAGCACCCACTCTTCGAGGTTTGCCAGGACGTTCTGCGATGTCTCCCCGTTCTTCTCCGGCCCCCAGACGGTGGCAAAGCCGGCGAGCTGCCGCTCCACGTATGTCTGGTAGCCCATGCGGATAGAGTCGCCGATGAGAATTACCGATTTCATTGTCGTAACTCCGGAGTAGCTTTGCCGGGGAGGGCCCCAAGCGACTCCTAGCATACTACACCAGCGGGACTGCAAAACGAGGGGGCCAGGCGTTTGAATGCCGCCTGGCCCCTTCAGTTCACGAGTCAGCCGCTATTGGATCAGCACCGGTTCGACGACATGGAAGAGCATTCAAGGAAGCTGACGCTCCTGTAATTCTTCGAGCGGTTTCCCGGATGGTTCATGTTGTCAGCGCCGTCCTCGAAGTACCACAGGAACGAGTCGTAACTGAAGTAGTCAAGTCCGTGGCGGGCCGGAACGTTCCTCAGGTTGTTCCGCTTCAGCACAATCCCCTGCGGATTGCCGGAGTAGGCCACTGTCCCGAGGTGGAAATTGTTTCTCAGGTTAATCCTGTAGAGCTCCTTTCCTATGTCGATCCGCTTGGGATCGAGCATAGAGTACATCTTCCCCTCCCTGTACAGCTTCTGCATCTGCATTAGAAAGCCGTCTGGATCTGCGGGGTACCGGCCGGCGGGCGCCGGCGGCAAATAGGCATTGGCGGAGCACCCCGGGCAGCGGACCGGCGGCATGCCGACCGGCGCCATACCCTCCACCCCGTTAGTCTCGTCGTAACGGCCCATCTCGATCATGAGGCCAACCGGCCTGTAGGGCAGGAATTGAGTCCAGAACCACATGTTAGTCATGAGGGCCATGTTGCGCATGTTGAAGTAGAGCTCGCCCCTGTGGAAAGCAAGCGTGCCGGTGGCCACCTCCTTGATCGTCATCTTGAGGCCGATGTCTTTGAAGTTGCTCTGCATCATCATGATGACCGGCGCGAATGCTTCCCTGTACTCGAAGAAGAGTTCCAGGTCACCCTTACCATCGACCCGATTAACATACCCATTGCCGTCCGTATCCACCAGTCCGAGGTTGGCCAGGAGCTGCTTCGCCTTGGTCACATCCCGCACCGCGTCGTACTGCTGCAAGTCATCCCCGGGGTAGTACGCCGAAGCCGGGTGCGGCACCCAGGCCTGCGGCGTTCCGATGCCGAGGAATGCTACCTCGTTCATCTGGTTGCGGTCCAGGGAAAGCGACATCGCCTGCCGGAACTCTTTCGTTCGTATCCAGCGCCCAATCTCCGTATCGATGTTGTACTCAGGATTAATCTGCAGGCCCGCATCGTTGCCGCTCGTGTCCGGCCACTGGCCTATGCTGTAGTCGCCCTTGTCCATATTGGCAATGTAAAGCGGCAGCTCCTGTACGATGAAGCCGTCCGTATAGGGGCCGTCGGTCTCGCCCGACATTGCACGGAAGACCGCGATATCGCGGTTGGCCATGTGGTACCACGTCCAGCCGTCCATGTACGGGAGCTGCTGACCAGCCGGGTCCACGCCGTGGAAATAGGGGTTGGCACAGAGGCGTTGCGAGTCGTCGTTACCGCCGTCGCAGGTGTAGAAGGCGGATAGGACCGGGACGTTGGCGTCGTAGCGGACTGCGTACTTGGAGTTCCAGAGCTGCACCCACGTAATGTTGCCGCGCTCCGCCATCAGCTTCTTGAGCGCTTCGGGGTCAGCGTACTTCGGGTGGAACTTGCTTGAGAAGTGGAACGGCTCGAAGAGGCAGGATGCCATGCCCGTGCAGCCGGAGCCGACGCGCAGGCGGCCGGAGTCCATAAACGTGAAGTTTCGGGGAGTCGAAGCTGAGAGTGAAGGTTCAGTCATCGACCTTCGTAAACTTCACCGCGTTGCCGGTGATCGGGTCCTGCATCGTGCCGGGGACGGCGGGGTTCAGTTCCTTGTTGTAGTGGACATCGGGGCTCCATATCCACTCAACGTCCTTCATCGTGAACGGCACACCGTCCGACCACTTTAGTCCCCTGCGTAGGGTGATCGTATATACGCGGCCGTCAGGACTGACGACTGCCGACTTGCACGCGAGGGGGTAGAAGTTCACACCGTCGGCGTCGTATTGCATGCACGTGCCGTTGCCGGCGAGAGCCTCGAACTTCAGGTAGCGGCTGACCACGGCTCCGGAGGTGATTCGCCCTTCTCCGCCGTAGGCGCCGATTTCGTCAGGCGGCGCGAAGACGTATACGTCATCCGGAACAGGCAGGCGCTGCTCCAGGGGAGGGAGCTTGCCCTGCCGGACCAGCGCGGCGAACTTGGGGTTCTCCGAGAATTTCGTGGGCCTGGGGCTGTACTCGTCCCTGTAAGCCCACGATGCGCCCAGCGGCTGCGGGGCGGCCTTGTAATAGGAAGCGACGTTTACCTGGACGCCGCCGGCCTGGGCGCCGCCGGGGCGCGGCTGGTAGACGGACGCGGGGACGGACGCTGCGGACGGGGCCGATGGCGACGAAGGTTGCGCCGCCGGTTGTGGGGCCGCCGCTGGAGCGGGAGCCTGCGGCTGCTGCGGCTGCGTGGACGGCGCGGAGGCCGCGCCCCCGACGGCCGTCGCCGCAGGCACCGCGGGCGCAGGAGCGGCTGGCTCCTCGGCCGTTCCGCCCGCACATGCAAGGACCGATAACGTTGCCCCAAACCCCACCGCCGCCCACAAGAGCCGTTTCAACCCAGGTTGCGCCATTCTGATCCTCCTGCGTGCGATTTGTGTTGCAAAGGTAACTACGGAAGGGACGCCATTCCGGTTTGCGTATCCCGACCAGCATGAATGTACAATGAAATCGGAAGCTGCGATAGAGGCGAAATTTCAGCGCGGCACTATGTTATTCGCACCGTCGAACTGTGTCATTCGTGTTTATACTTAGAAGGCGGGAAGATTAGGGCTAGAGGATGACCATCGCGTCGCCGAAGGAGTAGAAGCGGTAGCGCTCGCTGATGGCGACGGCATACGCCTGGAGGATGGTGTCGCGGGAGGCGAAGGCGCTCACGAGCATGAGCAGCGTGGACTTTGGAAGGTGGAAGTTGGTGATGAGGGCGTCCGGCACGAGGAATTTGTAGCCCGGCGCAATGAAGATGTTGGCCCAGCCTGAGCCGCCGGAAACGATGCCCTCGCGGCCGGTCGCCGCGTGCACTCCCGCGGCGTATTCCAGCAGGCGCACGGCGGTGGTGCCCACCGTGACCACTCGCCTGCCCTCCCGCTTCGCGCGCTTGATCGCCTCGGCCGCCTCCGGCGTGATCTCGTAGTACTCCGAGTGCATCTTGTGGTCGTCCGTGTCCTCAACCTGGATGGGCCGGAAGGTGTCCCAGCCAACATGGAGGGTTACGAATGCGGTCTCAGCGCCCATGGCGCGGATGCGCTCCAGCAGCGCCGGCGTGAAGTGCAGGCCCGCCGTGGGCGCGGCCACGCTGCCGCGAGCCCGCGAGTAGACGGTCTGGTAGCGCTCGAAGTCCTGGAGCGGGGCGTGGATATAGGGCGGCAGCGGGATGATGCCGAGCGCATCGATCGCGCTCTCGTCCCCCAGCCGGATGACCCGCGAGCCGTCGTCGTTTACGGTCAGCACCTGGCCCGGGACCGTCCGTCCGTTGCCTGTAAGCTCGAACCGGTCGCCGGACCGCATCTTGCGCCCGGGCTTGACCAGCGACTGCCACACCCCTTCCATGATCCGCCGCAGCAGCAGCAGCTCAATAGGCGTTCCTGTGTCCGTCCGCTTGCCGTACATGCGCGCGGGGAAGACCCGGCTGTCGTTGAACACAAGCAGGTCGCCCGGGCGCAGGTACTCGGGCAGGTCGAAGAAGCGGCGATGCGCTATGGCGCCGTCCGCCCGTGAAACCACCATGAGGCGCGAATGGTCGCGCGGCTCGATGGGTGTCTGGGCGATTAGCTCTTCGGGGAGGTGGTAGTCGAAATCGGTGATCTTCATGCAGACGGCAGGCGCTAGCGCTCCCCTTCCACCTGCAGCCTCACGGCAGTGAGCGTGTTCTTGAGGAGCATCGCGATTGTCATCGGACCCACGCCGCCCGGCACCGGCGTGATCGCCGCCGCCTTCTTCGCGACGCCGTCGAAGTCGACGTCTCCGACGAGCCTGTAGCCTCGCTTGCGCTCCGGCGCGGCGATCTCATTGATGCCGACGTCGATTACGACGACGCCTTCCTTGACCATATCCGCCGTTATGAAGCGCGGCTTGCCGATGGCGGCGATCAGGATGTCCGCCTGCCGGGTGATCTCGACCAGGTTCGAAGTGCGGGAGTGGCATACGGTGACCGTGGCGTTCGCGCCCCTGCGCTTCTGCATTAGGAGAAGGCTCACGGGCTTGCCGACGATGTCGCTGCGGCCGACGACGACGACGTGCCTGCCGTCGCAGGGGTAGCCGGAGCGGACCAGGAGCTCCTCGCAGCCCGCCGGAGTGGCAGGGACATACCGCTGGCGCCCCTCCACCAGGAGCCCCATGTTCACAGGGTGGAGGCCGTCCACGTCCTTCATCGGCTCAATGGCGTCGATGGCGGCGTACTCGTCCAGCCCTTCCGGCAGCGGGAGTTGCACGAGGATGCCGTGCACGCTCCTGTCCTCGCTCAGTCGGCGGACCGTGGCGATAAGCTCCTGCTGGCTGGTGCTCGCGGGGAGATGAACGTCGCGCGCCTGCATGCCCACGCTCGAAGCCCCTTCCTGCTTGCGCCGCACGTAGACAACGGACGCGGGGTTGTCCCCCACCAGCACCACGGCGAGCGTGGGCGTAATGCTGTGCCTGGCCTTGAATGCGGACACATCGGCCGAGACCTGGGCGGAAATTGCCGCAGCTACTTCCTTGCCGTCTATGAGCTTGGCTTGGGACAGGATGGCGCACCTCCACGGAGAACATAAACCAACGCAAGGTCCTGTCTTCTCAGAAAGGACGTAAACGTCAAAAACTACTCCTGCAATTTACGGTTGGCGTCAAAGCCCACCGGCCGGGCTGTTCTGTTCAACCCCGCCTAAATCGTTACACGACGAAGCGCATTGCCCTTAGAAATAAGCTTGAGACTTGGCCATTGATTCTTATCCGCAGGCAAATGAATTTTCCCCAATGGCATCTGAAAGTCGGCCAGCCCGCCGTCTAAGCCCAAACCCCTGAGATCGCTGACAATCTTACTATTGATGCGCATCGAAGATTTGTCGTCCAGAAAAATCAATCCTCTGTCAAACGCCTTATGATAATTAGGGGACAACACGAGCCCATTCTGCACTGCGTCGATGCTGTCGGCACCCTCAGAAACAGGCAGAATGTGCGCGGCCTCCACGATCCTAAGCTGAAGCCTGGTAACGGCACACCGATTTCCATAAGCAGTCCAGACCGTATGCCGACAATTGGCCGCTCTTGTATACGTTGCAACTTGCCGAACCACTCTCTTCCGCTCTTCGGCCACCGGTTCGAGTTCCTTAAGCTTTGGCTGGTGCTGCTCGGCGACTCTTTCAAGCAGTTTCAGGGCCTGGGCATCGCCACCGGCCTTGTGAAGTTCCTGACTATGAAATGCATAAAAGAGCAGATGGTCGGGACGAATGCCCTCTGCAATCTCATCATTACCCTTTCTATCAAAGGCGAGACCGTCTTCGAGCGCTCGGCGTACTACTCCTATATCAATCTGAACGGAAGATGAGCCCGGAGTGAATGTCGAGTGCTTTGTTAGATCAAATCCAGCAAATACTCCAGTGTTTGGTTCATAACCTAGCAAAAGCGTATGCTGTGGTGACAAGTTAAGCGGCGATGATACCGAAGTCATTTGAATTCGGTATTCATTTGGCAGACTAGGCCGACCTCCGAATGTAAGTCTCCACGCATATACCCAAACCTCCGCTTGCATATCCAGATTCCTTATCAGAAATCTGCGTGGATTGTTTCTCCTGCTAGCAAGAACAAGACAGGTCGAGCTGGATTCCGCGAGTCAGTTGATAAAGGCGTTCGTTACGTTTTCAGCGGGAGTCGCGGGCATGTTAATCTATATCCACTAGCGGAATTTGCCGGTTGGCCCTATTGGAAGGCTTTGCAGGGCGGGATTCGCCCCCGTCAGATGGAAGTGGGTTATCAATTATCCCATTCCATAGCAGATCCGGTCGAGGGATTGTGTAGGTAGTCTGGGCCATGCTGGGCTTTTGGTTAAAAAGAGGCACGGGGCCATCGAAGAATCGACCGCGTGCACCTGCAAGATAGTTCCTCTCGATTTCTCCAATTATCCATCGTCTCTCCAGCCTCTCAGCCACTTCGCCAGTCACGCAGCTACCACCGAAAGGATCCAAGACTATATCGGTGACATCGGTCAGAAATCTTATGAAGCATCCCGGTATGGTGGCAGGAAATCGGGCCGGGTGGGGAGTGAGTCCGTTGGTCTCACAATACTTTAAGTATCTGGAGTTGCTTTCAGTATTAGCAACCGCGATTAGGTTTGGAGATATGGCGGCACCATTGTTCTTATTAAACTTAGCGCTGATCTCATGACCGCTTGGACGACGCTTCGCCTTATATCCATTGGCCAATAGCCTGTTCATGCTATCGCTATATGGGGTCAAAAGCCTTCGGTTGCTAGCGTTGGGCCAAGGAGTAGGAGAAAGCCAAAAAATAGTCTTGACCGCGTCCTTGACTCTGATACGCCGAATGTTCACCCACTTAGCCGGTGTTGGTAACCTTGAAGGGTTCCACCAGTAAAATTCCTGGGCAAGATGAAAACCGAACTCCTTACACAACATTATGACCAGTTCATATTGATAGAGGCTCTTTGTTGGCAGGCCAGACTTCCAAGCGCCACCTATGTCAATTACTAGGGAGCCTCGGGGTTTCAATACTCGAATAAATTCCCTTGCAAATGGGCGGAACCAATTCACATATTCGTCAGCGTCAGCGTTACCGTATTCCTTTTTTCTACAAGCCCAAATGGAGGACTGGTGACTATCAAATCTATAGTTTCGTTTGGGATCACTTCGCGCAGCAGAACCACGGAGTCGGCCCAGTAGGCGGTGCCATATTCCGTGGTGAACATAATTTCCGGCTTTTCCGGCCTTGAAGACTTCTGTTGCATGATATCCAAATACCGTTGGTGGAAAGTGCTGATGAAACCCGGAGCATTCGGATTATCCATTACAGCACAATAATTGTCTACAAGTTAGAACATTTGTCAAGTTTGATGGGTTGTCACTTCAGTTCGGGTCCGTAGAGGTGGCGCAACTCGGGGCGGATGTAGAAGTAGGCATCCTCGCTGCCCAGCGGCGTGCTGAGCTTGCGGCTCATGAAGTAGTCCATCGCAACGCGCCAGGGCTCGCGGTCCGGAATGGACTTGATGAATTTGGCAATCGACATGCCTCGGTAGTTCTCCGGGAACCACCAGCGGTGCTTCAGCCTCTCGCCTGCCGTGAACCTGTCGCCGAAGTTATTGCCCACCGCGTAGTTGTTCGAAGAGTGGACCAGCACCACCGCGGAGTCCGGCGGGTCTATGCTGGACTTGCCGGAGTAGTTGATGAACTCCAGCCGGTTGCGGCCGCGGAGGTACCAGTGCCAAGGCCATGCGAAGCCGCTGTTGATATCGACGGTCACGAGATTTGCCGTCGCGGCGCCGTTCGCCTCGTCGATCGCCGGCAGTGCGCGCGCCAGCTTCACAAGGTCCGGCGAGGACTGCGTGTAGACCATCATGTCTATCGGCGTGTCCCCGTTCAGGTACGCAACGCGAATGGAGGCCCGGATTGTGAGCACCATCAGGACGATCGTGAGCGGAATCAGCGCGTAGCCGGCCGCGTTGCGGTACCCCACCCTGTTCGCCATGACGATGAAAAGCGCCACAGCCGTGCCCAGGACGAGCGCGGAAGCCCCCGCCACAGCCGCTGCGGGCAAGTCCGTGCCGTCCATCCCCGCGAACGCGAGCCGCCAGCCGGCGTACAAACCCGCGGGCACAGCGGCGCCGATCACCACCGCCCCCGCGACGCCCAGCCTGCTCCACTGGATGCGCAGCAGGACATCGCCCAGGAACTTGCCTGAAAGTACGATGAACGGCAGCGCCAGGTGCATTTCCAGCCATGGCATCTTCTCGCTGGCAGCCGTGTAGAGAACGAACGACATGACGACCCAGTAGACCAGGAAGATACCGAACCGGTCGCGCTTCTTGAGGTAGTAGATGCCCGCTATGACGGACAGTATCGCCGGGAGGAACTCGTATACCGAGGTCATGACAATGTAGTAGTACCAGGGCTGGTTGCCCCGCGCCTCGCCCTGTTGCACGATCCAGTAGCCAAGGCCCTGCCACATGCCCGAGCCGATGCCGACCAGGTTGGTGAAGTAAGTAGTGAGGATGATCGCCCAGATCACCCAGAAGATTACCGCCGCTTTCCACCACACGCTCCGGTTCCACTTGAGTCCGAAGTAGATGCCGGCAGCCAGGTATGCGACGCAGATAATCGCAGCGATGACCATGCCGCCTCGCACCGGCGCGCCGATGGGGGCAGTGCCGTCCACAGGGGCAGCCAGGGTGATGCCCGTCCACTCCAACAAAGGAGAGTGCTGGAAGACCGCGATTGCGGCAGACCAAAGGGGTAGTGTTACGGTGATGTAGATAACGAGCAACGTCGTGGCCCGTGATGGGGCTCTGAACTGCAGGCCATCCCTTATCGATACCCAGGAGCGTCCCACAAGTCGCGTGATGGCAGCGGGGGGCGTCGGATGGTCGGCCACAATGCCGCTCGTGATCGACGGCCAGTTCTTCGCAGCTATAACGATCGCGTAATACAGTCCGAACATCGCCGCGATCATGTACGCGCTTTCCTTCATTCCGAAAGCCAGCGCCAGGAACGCCGCGGTCCAGTACAGGTAACGGTTCTTGCCCTCGTCGAAGTACCTCCACATGGCGATGACGAGCCCGATTGTGAACAGCACCATCAGTGTGTCTTCGCGGGCGAACCGGTTGTAGTAGAGGATCGAGGGCGAGACCATCAGCATGAACGAAACGATCGCGGCGCCGAGGTTCCCAAGCCGCGCGCGAAAGAAGAACGGCATACCCACTGTAATTGTGCCCAGGGTCGCGTACATCACCCTGCCGGTGAAGTCGGTGTCTCCGAATATCCTGAACACAACGGAGTTAAGGATCATCTGGAGCGGGGCATGCATCATTGGGTTGTGGCGGAAGACGCTAGTCTCGGCAAGCTCCCACGAGTAATAGACGTGGAGGCTCTCGTCGTGGTGCATCGCTCGCGCGTCCAGGTCCCAGAAGCGCAGTACGGCGGCGGCGGCCATGATCGCCACGTAGAAGGCGATTATCCACCAGCGCGGCATCGTGCGGCGGAAGCCCAGCGGCTCCCGCTCTCGCAAGTAAACCACAGCCGTGTCCACCAGCGATTCCGAGTGACCGTTGGACGCGACGCCGTTTGCCGAAGGCCCGGTCCCGGCTTCGTTTACCTGCCCTTCCTGGGCCGGATCCTGTGTCTGTTTCGTTTCAGCCATTAGCTCCCGGACCCTCTCCGCCTGATCGCCTGCTACCCTTCATATAACGGTCCGTCCGCCGTTCCGGTAACCTCCGTGTCAACCGGCCAGTGGTCGGGCACACGGTAAGCCTCATCCTGGCCGGGCCAGGGAGGCATTGTGGCAATAACAAACCGCAGCGGCGCGCTGCCTGTATTCCTGAACTGAAAGTGCGCGCCGGTTGGAATTGTCAGGCATGAACCCGGGACAACATCGACCACCCTTTCGTCATCGCCTAGCCTGCGCCAGACCTGGCCGAACCCTTCAAGGAAGAACCAGATCTCTTCAATAGTCCGGTGGGCCACGGCCTTGCTGGCGCTGCCCTGGGGAAGCGAGCAATGGACCATGCTGGCACGGCCGGTCTGGAGGAGCAACCTTATCTCCGAGCCGTCCGGCGCGAGCGCATCGTACCGCGACGGGAGCTGGGTCAGGTCCATCCGAGCCTCATCGGGGCCGGAATACCGTCACGCCGCCCTGACTGAACACGGCGTCCATGAACCTCGCGAACTTTACCATCCCCTCAGCGCCGTACATCTGCGTTTCCCGAAAGCCCACATATACATAGTCTACACTGTACTTGGAAAGAAGCGTCCGGGCCTCCTCCGTGTCCTGTGTCCGGTAGATGATCTCTATATCTTGCTCCCTGCCGTCGTAAGGGGCGGATGAGCCCCGCCACTGCGATTCGTGGCCCTTCCACCCGAGCACGGTGGGTATGCCGGTGCTGGCGGATACGCGCCCGTGAGGAGTGTAGTCGTCCCCCACGGCCTCCAGTATCACGGCGCCGCGCGGGGCGTTTTTGCGCAGGTATTCAATGGCATTGTACTCTGGCTCCTCGAATCGCTGAATGTAGGCCAGGCCGTCGAGAGTTGCGTCGTTCGCCCATTCGCCCTTGGACGCGGCGGCGGCAGGGGTGTAGTAGAGCGACATCGCAAGCAGCCCGGCGAACGCCGCGCCCCAGAGCACGGTGGCGAGCGTCTTCGCCCCTGAACGTCCCGCCCGAACCGGTGCAGCAGGGGGCGTTGAACCGTTGTCTCCACCGGAATCGCCCGCAGTCGCAGGGTTGGGAGCAGCCACGGCAACCACGGGCCTCTCATACTCCAGGGCCGGCGCTTCGCCCTCGTACACCTTCGTGACCATCGACAGCCAGTAATAGGCTGCGAAGCCTGCCGCGACCGACAGGATTATCCACGACTGGTAGTAGAACTTGAAAACGGTGTTCATGCGCTCCAGCGCGCCGCCGAACGAGTCGTTCACGTACAACATCTCCGGCCCCATGATAAGGAGCAGGCCGAGCGCCGACAGCGCGAGGGCGAATATCCTCCCAGCAGGAGGCTTCGGAAGCCTCGCCACCCAGGTGGCGGTGTAGACCGCAATCGAGATGAGCATCGCGAACGGCAGAATGTGGATAAGCCGTACGATGATGCCGGTCATATGGCTCCCCTCCTTGTCCAGGTAGAGGACCGACCAGATGACGTATGGCACGAAGCTGATAGCTAGCGCCACGACGGTAACGCGGGCCCAGTCTTCCCGCACCGTCGTGTTCCAGAATGTGCCGATTATGAAAGGGATAACGGCCGCGAGGAATAGTCCCCATACCAGGAAGAGGTGAAGCGGGCGGCTGGCGTCGTTCCCTACCGCGCCGAAGCCGGACACCTGGCTGGAGAATTTCAGCAGGTACGGCACAAGCAGCACCACCGCCACGGCCAGTGCGACCAGCGCCACAGGTAGCGCATCTCGCACGATCGCCCGGACGCTGGCCCCATGCTCTGAAATGACCTTGAGCCCGGCCATGCCCGCCAGCAGCGCCCAGAAGACCGGCAGGTCCCACATGTTGGTGAAGCCCAGACCGGCAAGCATGAAGCCCAGCACGAGGATGGAGACTGCGGAGCCGCGGTCCAGCGGCCACACCCGAGGCATGGGGGCGCGGAAGAAGTTCCACGCCGCCGCGACAAACATCAATACGAATGGAACCGACATCACGTGGGGGTGGAGGTCGCCCAGGATGTAGCTGAAAGCGGGGAACTCGTGGATTGTGTAGTCGGTAAGCTGGTTGCCCGCGTCAAAGCTCGCGATGACGCGGGTGGCGCGCCACCACCACCAGTTCTCAGTCGGCCACCAGCTGTCGCCCTGAGGTGTGGGCGCGCCTCGGATGCCTTCGATGCGCAGCCAGTCCCAGAATCCTGCCCCGCCCATGCCGTTCGCGCGCATAAACTCCAGCACGCCCTCCAGGTTACCCGCCACAACAAGGATCACCACCGCGGTAATGCCCGCCATGAAGGCAAAGCGGAGCTTCGCGCCTTCGGATGTTACCAGCCCGCAAACCAGGCCGAAGGCCGCCGTCGCGGCCATGGCTGGAACGAGGGTGAGGGAGAGGTTGTAGGCCACCGAGGGCAGGATGCCGGTCAGATTGGTGAGCGTGGCCATCATCCAGTAGCCGAAGTAGTAGTAGCTTATTGTGCTGCCGGAGAGCCATGGGTCCTCCGGCTGTCCCCAGAACGAGCGCACGGAGGCGTTCAGGAAAGCGAAGTCCATCGGCTGCTCGGTATGGGTTATCGCAGCGGCGTGCGCCCTGTAGAGGGTCCACCCCGCAAAGACAGCGAGGAACACGATTTCGGACGCAATGACGATCTTGCCCTGCCGGGAGAAGAACTCCTTCATTGCGGCCGCGTTCCGGTACGCCAGCACGCCGGAGGCCGCGATAATGGCGCCGAGCAGCAGGGCTACCGACCACTGTGTGCTCGGTAGAACGTGGACGAAGCTAAGCAGCCATGAGGGATACGCGAGCAGCAGCAGGCCGAAGGGCTTGGCGATGCTGTAGCCCCGGTCCCTTAGAAAAGGGAAAACCCTGAAGCAAATGGGGAATGCGGCCAGCCCCACGAGCTCGATGGCGACCAGCCAGAGTATGATATCCAGGATCACAGGTGGCCCTCTCTAGACCCTCATTCAGGCAGATGAAGCGTGCCGGCGCGGTCCGAACATCGCCTCCACAAACTCCCGCGGGTCAAAGGCGGCAATGTCGTCCGGCTGCTCGCCGGTGCCGATGTACAGGACCGGCACCTTGAGGTCGTTGGCAACCGCCAGCACGATGCCGCCTTTGGCGGTGCCGTCCAGCTTGGAAAGGAATACGCCTTCGCATCTGACAGCGTCCGTGAACGCCTTCACCTGCAACAGCCCATTCTGACCGGTCGTCGCGTCAAGCGCCAGGACCACCCGGATGGACTCCTCGTCTCCCTGCCTCGCCAGGACGCGCTGGATCTTCTTGATCTCCTCCATGAGATTGACCTTCGTGTGGAGGCGCCCGGCAGTGTCTATTATGAGAACGTCGACGCCCCGGCTTTTGGCAGCCTGCATGGCATCGAAAGCGACGGCGCCCGGGTCCGCCCCGGGCGTGTGGGCGATAACATCCACTCCGAGCCTCTTGCCCCATGCCTGGAGCTGGTCGATCGCCGCTGCGCGGTAAGTGTCCGCCGCGCCGAGGAGCACCTTTTTGCCGCTCTCCTTGTACAGGTTGGTGAGCTTGGCGATGCTTGTCGTCTTCCCTACACCGTTCACGCCGACCATCAAGATGATCAGCGGCGTCTCGCGGACCTCCAGCGCTCTGGATGGGTTGCCCACCTCGAGCATGTAGACCATTTCGTCCTTGAGGATCTCGAAAGCCTCTCCCGGATCGTCCACCTTCTCGTACTTGACCCTCTCCTTGAGCGTGTCCACCAGGTACTGGGTAGCGTTTACGCCGACATCGGAGGTGATGAGTATCTCCTCCATCTGGTCCCAGATAGAGTCGTCCAGCTTTTCCCCGCTGAAGAGGGTGGCCATCTTGCCGAAGACACCCTTCTTCGTCTTTTCGACTGCCAGTTCGGTCCTGGCCTTATCTTCTTTGTCCTTGCGCTTCAAAAAGCCAAACAAAGGGACACCTGGTCTTCTGATAGGGGTTAAGAGCAATGGCGGAAAGGAACGTGAATCCGCGCTCATTGTAGAGGTTAGCATGAGTCCATAGGGCTCACAAGACTTCAACAAAGCCGGGGCGACAGCTTTAAGGCCTGGGCCGGTTGCAAAGTAAACAAAAAGAGGCCCCGAATTGATCGGGGCCTCTTTTGAGCGAAGGACCCCCGATGGTGTGGTCGGTCCACCAGGGGTCCATTTAGGCCGGTGATAACAGGGGTTCTGACCTTCAACGCGGTAACCGGCGCCCGCGCTGGGCCTCCAAAGGAGTGAAGCTCGACTGTCAGGTTGTTCGCTTGTTATCAGGACCAGTCATTACCTGACTGCTAACTGCCAACTGCTGACTTAATTGTCGTAGGTCTTCGCGATGGACATGTAGTCCTTGCGGGCCTGGTCGCGCGTCGGCGCGCCGGCGCCATCGAACCGCTGCAGCGACTCGAGATAGCTCTCGAAAGGCCACGTGGTGGCGGTCTTGCGGATTGCGTTGATAATCTTCTGAATCATTTCTATTCCTCCCCGATGCGGCTCATCTCTTGGGATTAGGCGGCCGTCATCGCTATCACAAGGACTATTCTGCACCCACTCTATTATTTTGTGAATACATATGCGGTAATATTTAGTATCATGTTTCATAATACTGCGGCGGTGTCAAATGGAGATAAAAGAGCTTAGAAGCTTCTGTGCCGCGGCCCGGCTACACAGTATTTCCCGGGCGGCAGAGAAGCTGGACCTGGGCCAACCGACGGTAACGATGCACATCAAGCGGCTCGAGGATGAAATGGGCGGGCCGTTATTCGACCGCGTGCGCCGGCCCATCCAGCTCACACCGGCGGGGACGGCCCTCCTGGAGCTGGCAACGCCGCTGGTGGAGGGCATCGACGCGCTCATGGTGAAGGCGCACGTAAAGGAGGAGGAGTACCCCGTCAGGGTTGCCTCAACACACGTTATGATCGGTCACGCGCTTCTGCGAGCCGTGCGCGTATTCCTGAAGCGGTATCCACATGCGCACCTGCGGATACGGTCCGGGACGATGCATGAGGTGCTCAATATGGTG